>JARFRI010000271.1 GCA_029287335.1 Phycisphaera sp.
CAGCTCGCACGCATGGTCGCGATGAAGGCGGCAACGGACGCGGCGGGCAAGGTCGGCAAGACGCTCAAGCGTCAGTTCAACCGCGCACGCCAAGCCGCGATTACCACCGAACTGAGCGAGATCATCGCCGGTGCTGCGGCACTCGAGTAGTGCTCGTTTTCGCCGCCGGTTGATGGAGCCCGTCATGCCGAAGCAAACTGGCAGTGGTTCGGGCAATCGACTCCGGCACCTTGCGCTGGGCAGTGAGTTGGCTGGCGGCGTGCTGGTCCCTGTGTTGCTGGGTCTCTGGGCGGATCATCGCTTTGAGACATCGCCGACTTTTGTTCTCATTGGAACGTTCCTAGGCCTAGGTGTGGTGACGGCCACGCTGATCCGTGTTGTGAAGACCCGATCAAACGGATGACCCAGACAAGTTCTCCACAACCGGTGAGTCCCGCCGTGTCGCAAGCCGTGCCGCATGGCAAGAGCTTGGCGCTGATCGTGTTGGTCAGTGTGGTCTGTTGTGTGCTTGCCTTTGGTGTTGGCTGGCTGCAGGGCGGGCAAAACGTGGCGATTGCCGCGCTGGTGGGCATGGTGTCCGCCGCGGTGGGTGGGCTTGTTGCGTGGGCGGTCGTGGCTTTGTTGGCCGGTCCCGGCTCTGCGACGGCGGCTGGCCCGATGCTGGGGCTGATGGTGCGGCTGGTGGTGACAGGCGCGGGTGTGGGTTTGATGGTGGTGGGCTTTGGGTTTGAGAAACGGCCAGTGTTGTTGGCGGCGCTGTTTGGATACTTGGTGCTGATGGCAATGGAGACGATTTTGTTGTATCGTTTCGCTTCCTCTGGCCGACCCGATTCGCGGCCGATGCCCTTAGAAAGTGCGAACCAAGACTGATGATCCCCCTGATTGCCGCTAGTAAAACGCCTCTGGAGAAGGCGCTGCCGCACGAAGCCTTCCGGCTGCCGTTTGGCGAAGACGGTATCCCCGTCAGCAATCACCTGGTCATGGCGACGGTTGCGGCGATCATCGTCGCGCTCCTGGCCAAGTGGATGTCCGGCAAGATCAACCCTGCGGGTAAGACCCAGGCCGCTGATTTCGTGACCCGTGGCCGGTTTGCTCAGCTCATCGAAACGCTCTGCGAGTTCATCTATTACTTCGTCGCCAAGCCGCAACTCAGGCACCTGACCGACAAGTACATCCCGTACATCTGGACGATCTTCTTCTTCACGCTAACTTGCAACCTGCTCGGGCTGATCCCGTTTCCGTACATCTTGCAGTTGGTGTCGATGCCGTTTGTCGGTGCCGAGACAGCGTACGAACTGAAATATTTGTTTGGCGGCACCGCGACGAGCAATCTCGCAGTGAACGCGCCGCTCGCGGTCGTTTCCTTTGTCGCGATCCTCTACATCGGTATCAAAGAGACTGGCTTCAAGCACTTCGTCAACCACTTCAACCCGATCGGCTGGGATGACAAGGCGCTCCTGCCGATTGGCGTGATGCTCTTTTTCATTGAGTGGCTCGGCCTGTTTATCAAATGCACCGTGCTTGCCCTGCGTCTGCTGGGGACGATGTTTGCCGGGCACCTGGTGCTTTACGTGCTGGTCGACCTGATCTTCCAGGCGTCTGAATCGATGGGCTCCATGGGCGGATACGCCGTCGGCGTGCCAATGGTGATTTTGAGCGTGGGGATCTTCCTGCTCGAAATCTTCGTTTGCTTCCTGCAAGCGTTTATCTTTACTTTCCTGACCACACTGTTCATCGCGATGACCGCGGTGAGCCACGACCATGACCACGAACACGAGGAAGAGCACGACCCGTCGATGGGCGAGGTCTTGGCCGATCCTTCCGAACACGGGCACGAGCACGTCGCTCCTGCCACTGCTTGATTTGAACCTTAGAAACCTCAACTTCCTAACTGGAGATTGTTCCCGATGCGTAAGCTTTTCAGCCTGTTGGCACTCACCGTTTTGGCCGTCCTAGTCGCCGACCCTGCTTTTGCCCAGGATGCCGCTGCGGCAGCCCCCGAACTGCCGAACTGGGGCAAAGGCCTCGGCCTTGGCCTGATCATCCTCGGTGCCGGTCTGGGCATCGGTCGTATCGGTGGCTCGGCCGTCGAAGCGATCGCTCGCCAGCCCGAAGCCAAGGGCGACATCCAGACCAACATGATCCTCTCGGCCGCTCTGATCGAAGGTGCGACGGTCATCGCGCTTGTCTTCGTCCTGATTAGCTAATCAAGGCGTTGCTTGTGTGCCCCGATGGGCAGACCTTTCACCCCCCTCGCGACCGATGGAGTCCGTATGCGCTTGTTCACTTCAAAGCTGTTGCCGTTGCTGCTGATGCTTGGCCTTTTGGGCTTTGCGGTTGCACCGACGGTGACCTACGCCGCTGATTCGCCAGATGAGGCCCGCTCGACCGAAGATGGCCACGATGATCACAAGGCCGAGAAGAAGGGCCCATTGAACCTCGTGTACGGCGAGGCGATCTGGAACCTGCTGGTCTTCCTCATCGTGCTGGCGATCCTTGCCAAGTTCGTCTTCCCGGTGATCCGCGACGGGCTCAAGGCCCGCGAGGCGAAGCTGGAAGGCGATCTCACTGCTGCCGAGCAGGCCAAGGCCGACGCCGAGGCTTCGGTCGCAGAGTACAAGGCCAAGATCGCCGAGGCTCAGAAAGAGGCTCAGGTCGTGATCGAAGCGGCCAAGAAGAGTGCCGAGCAGGTCGCCGCGAAGGTCAAGTCGGATACCGAGTCCGAGATCATGAAGATGAAAGAGCGTGCCCAGGTGGAAATCACCTCGGCCAAGGACGCGGCATTGAGCGAGGTCTACGCCCAGACGGCAGAGCTCTCGACACAGATCGCCAGCCGAATCCTGAAGCGTGAGATCAATGCGGCGGACCAGCAGCAGCTTGTGAGCGATTCGCTTGCAGAGCTGACCAAGTCCGGCGTGTGATGAATAGGCCTCTTAAGGCGAAGCGATGACCGACGAGAAACCAGACGGGTTTTGGAAGCGGTTTAAGAACAGGCTGGTCGGCGCCGCCGAGTCAGCAACAAGACAAGCCCTGCCTAAGTTGGGTAGGGATGGAGCGAATAGCGTTTTGAGCACCAGCGAACTGAAAACCGACACCGTTGGAAGGGTCTACGCCCAGGCGTTGCTCGAGCTGGCGCGTGAGCAGGGCGTGGTGAGCGACTTGGCCACAGAGGTCCAAACGCTGCTGCCAATGGTTGGCGAAGGCAGCGAGTTGAATCGCCTGCTGATCAACCCGGCGATCGGCGATGGCGAGCGGGTCAAGATTGTTCAGCGTGTCTTTGAGGGCAAGGTCAGCCCGCTGCTCTACAAAATGGTTCGCGTGATCGGCGACAAGGGTCGGCTCGGCTCGTTGTCACAGGTCTTGGCTGGCTACTTGCTGGCGGTCTCGGACGACCGTGGGCACATCGAGGTCCAAGCATTCATCGCCAGCGAACTGGACAGCGACGCCGCGAAGAAAGTCGCTGATCAGATCGGCCAAGCCTTGGGCAAGACCGTTTCGTTGACGCAGAAAGTGGACCCGTCACTCATCGGCGGGCTTAAGATCAAGATCGGTGACCAGCTCATCGACGCAAGCGTGGCCAGCCAGCTACGCAGCATGAAGAACAAGATGATCGCGGCAGGCCGCGCTTAATTCACAACATTAGCCACGTAAAGTGGGCATACCACCATGAAGATTAATACCGACGAAATCACCCGCATTATCAAGCAGGAAGTCGCCAACTACGACACCCAGCTCGACGTCAGCCAGGTCGGCACCGTTGTCGAGGTCGGCGACGGCATCGCGCGGATCTATGGCCTATCCAAAGCCATGGCCGGCGAGATGCTCGAGTTTCAGACCGCTGACGGCGAACCGGTGCGTGGCCAGGTCATGAACCTCGAAGAAGACATCGTCGGTGCCGTCATCTTCGGCGACTACCTCGGCGTGACCGAAGGTATGACCGTCAAGAGCACCGGCGAACTACTGAGCGTGCCGACGGGTGAAGGCCTGCTGGGCCGGGTGGTCAACGCACTGGGTGAGCCGATCGACGGCAAGGGCCCGGTCGCTGGCGACACCGAGATGCGTAAGGTCGACATCATCGCCCCGGGCATCGCGGCCCGTCAGCCCGTCAGCCAGCCGTTGCAGTTCGGCGTCAAAGCCGTCGACTCCATGGTCCCCGTCGGCCGAGGCCAGCGTGAGCTGATCATCGGCGACCGTAAGACCGGCAAGACCGCCGTCGCCATCGACGCGATCATCAACCAGAAACAAACCCATGAGACCGATCAGCCGGTCTACTGCTTCTACGTCGCGGTCGGCCAGAAGGAATCGACCGTCGCGGGTGTCGTTGAAGCGCTGCGTGAAAACGGCGCGATGGAGTACACGACCGTGATCAATGCGTCGGCCTCCGAATCCGCACCCATGCAGTACATCGCCCCGTACTCGGGCACCGCGATGGCTGAGCACTTCATGTGGAAGGGCAAGCACGCACTGGTCGTCTATGACGACTTGTCGAAGCAGGCCGTGGCGTATCGCCAGCTGTCGCTGCTCCTGCGTCGTCCGCCCGGTCGTGAAGCGTACCCCGGCGACGTCTTCTACCTGCAC
>JARFRI010000305.1 GCA_029287335.1 Phycisphaera sp.
ATCGGCTGGAAGAGCGACCTGTCCCTTGAAGACTGCCTCAAGGGTACGGACCTCAACGTCCACTACCTCTTCAAGACAAGCTGGATGGACCTCTGGCAGATCGCGGTGCTCAGCCCCGAGCCGAAGGCGGAGGAATCTTCCGTAACGCCGACCAATGAGCCAGCGCTGCACTTGGCGGGGGAATAAGCCTTCAGATCGTGGGTGCCACATCGCGTCTATCAGGACGCTTTGTGCGAATCATGAATGGTTTACTTCTGCCGTTTGGCACCAAGCGGGCTGATACCCGCGAGGTGGCACCCGATTCGATTCAACCTGTCATGCGGACATCGCCCGCACCGTTTATCATCCACCGCATGAGGCTTTGGTTCACAACGATCGGGGTGGTGCTTGGGCTGGTCTTGGCGACGACGGCGGATGCCCAGTCAGCCGAGCCGGTGCTGACATCCGATGTCGTGCTGCGTGCCGACCGAGCGACCGTTGTCCAGACCGGCGACGCCAAGCTCCTGTTATTGCAAGGCGACGTCTCGGTCAGTGTCGGGGGCTACGGCTTCACCGATCAGCAGGCCCTGATCCGTATCCAAAAACGGTCGGGCCTGGGCGAAACCATCCGCGACCTCGCTTTCGTGTTTGACAACCCCACCTCCGTCGGCGGCGGCGGGGTCCAGGCCGACGCGAAAAACCTGCTCGTCACCGTCGCGTCAAGAGGCAAGGTCGAACTCACCGCCGAGCTGACCAAGGCCGACACACTGCCCGAGTCGAAGCTCACAACGGTCGCGCTGCAGCGCATCGCAGAGTACGACGCCCGCCTGGCTCGACCGATGCGTGCGGTACCTGATGATGCGGGGCTGACGCCTGAGCAACTCGCCCTACGCGATAAACGCCGAGCCGAGATCGAATCCCAGCGTCGCAAGATTGAACTGCCCCTGCCCGGCGAAGTGCTCACCGATGATGAGCTCGTGCAGCGCCCCGTCCTCCCGGCACGCGGCACGGTCCGTTACGGCTCGGTTGATCGCATCGTCTATCAGCGCGGCGAAAACGAAGACGCCGTCATCCTCATCGGCGGCGTCCGCGTGTTGTACGAAGACGAAGACGAGGGCCGAGACGTCCTGCTCACCGCCGAGCGCATCGTCATCTTCCTTGATAAGGACGATGCGCCCGACACGACGCCCAGCGCACAGCTCGACGCGGGCAAAGTCCGCGGGGTCTACCTCGAAGACGGCGCGGTCGTCAGCGACGGCACCGTGACCGTCCGTGCGCCGCGTGCGTTCTATGACCTGCAAGCCGACCGCGCGATCTTGCTCGATGCGGTCGTGTACAGCTACGACGTCAGACAGAATGTGCCGCTGTACATGCGGGCGGATGTGATCCGTCAGACCTCGGCCGACAGTTTCGAGGCCGAGCAAGCCGTCTTCACCACCAGCGAGTTTGCCAAGCCGCACCTGTCCATCGGCGCCAGCAAGATCACCCTGCAACAAGCCCAGCGCGACGATGGCTCTATCGAGAACTGGGTCTCCGCTGAAGACGTCACCGTCAACGTCGGCCAGACCCCGATTTTCTACTGGCCAAAGACCACCGTCGAGGCCGGGGCCATCCCGCTCCGCCGCGTTGAGGTCGGCTACGAAGGCGAAAACGGCGCGGAAATCCAAACAGAATGGGACATCTTCGCGCTCACTAACACCCAGGCACCCGAGGGCTTTGACTGGCGGGCGAACGTCGACCTGCGTGGCGAGCATGGCTTTGCGCTAGGCACCGAGCTCGACTACCAGCGCGACGGCGTCTGGGGCGACACGACGGCCTACTTCCTGCCCAACGACTCGGGCACCGACGAGATCGCCCAGCGCCTAGGCGTCGGCTTTGACAACGACACACGTGGCTTCTTCCGCTCGCGACACCGCCAGGACCTACCTGCGGGCTGGGAGCTTTGGCTTGAAGCCAACTCCGTCTCGGACCCGACGTTCCTCGAAGAGTTCTTCGCCAATGAGGCCTACGCCGAGCGCGAATACGAGACCAGCGCGTACTTCAAGAAGGCCCAGGACGACTGGGCGCTCACCGCGCTGATCAAGGGCGAGGTCAACAACTTCACCCCGCAGTACGCCCCGCTGCTCACGCCAGGCTACACCGTCAACAAACTCCCCGAGTTCGAGTACCGCCTGATCACGTCCATCCTCGACGACAGCGCGACGTTCTACCACGAATCCCGCGTCGGACGGATGCGTGCGGTCTTTGGAAACGACAGCCCGGGTGACCGCGGCTTCACCGCGGCGCAATCCGCCGCCGCCTTTGGCATCGCGCCGGGCACGAGCTTTGACCAGGCCGCCCTCGCCGCGGGCTTCCCCCGGTCCATCGTCACGCGGTTCGACTCACGCAGCGAAATCACCGCGCCCTTTCGCACCGGCGTCTTCGACTTCACGCCGTTTGCCGTCGGCCGACTCACCGCCTACGACGACGACTTCTCGCAGTTCAACGGCGGCAACAACGACCAGGCCCGCTTCTGGGGCGGGGCCGGCATCAAAGCCTCCACCGCCATTACCAAAACCAACAGCGACTTCAGCTCACAACTCCTCGACGTCAACGGCATCCGCCACATCATCGA
>JARFRI010000311.1 GCA_029287335.1 Phycisphaera sp.
GCGTCGTCGTCGATGAGCTCAAAAAACAAGGCCTCTACGAAAACACCATCCTCGTCATCTCCGGCGATCACGGCGCACCGGGCTTCCCTCGCGGCAAGACCAATCTCATCGACTTCGGCACGCAGGTCCCGCTGCTGATCGTCTGGCCCAACGGCGTCGCCAACCCCGGCCGACGCATCGACAACCCGACTAACACCATCGATCTCGCCCCGACCTTCCTCGAAGCCGCCGGCCTGCCGGTACACGAACAGATGGACGGCAACTCGCTATTGCCCATCCTCAAGGACGGCGAGGCGAACGGATTCACCGAACTTGGCAACGAGTTCACCATCACCGGCCGAGAGCGGCACAAGGTCGAGGCCCGCGAAGGCCATCTGTCTTACCCCTCGCGCGCCATCCGCACCAAAGACTTCCTCTACATCAAGAACTTCAAGCCCGACCGCTGGCCGCAGTTTGATCCACCGATGCGTAAAGGCTTAAGCACACAAGGCGACTTCGACGGTGGACCCACCAAGGCATGGTTCGCCGACAATCAGGACGACCCGCAGTACAAGAGCTTCATGGAACTCGCATGGGGCCTGCGGCCGGCCGAGGAACTCTACGACCTGAATAAGGATGTTGATCAGATGACCAACCTCGCGGACGACCCGAAGTACGCCGCGGTCAAAGCCGAGTTCTCCGGCAAGCTGATGGACGTGCTCGTCGCCGGCGAAGACCCCCGTATCGTCGGCGAGGGTGATGCCTTTGATAAACCACCTTATTGGAAGAAGAATCGCTGATGATCGGTAAGCATTTGAATCGTTTTGTCTTGACGCTTGTGTGCGCGATGTTGCCCCTTGCGATGGTCGGTTGCATCTCGGTGCCTGCGGGTCCGCAGTTCATGGACCCCATCCCGCCTTCGTCCAGCACCACGATGCCCGATGAGATCCGCGATGACTATTGGCACGGCCAGTTTGAGCGCGTCAACAAAGAAGTTGCCAACGCCAAGGATGTGCAGGTCGTCTTCTTTGGCGACTCGATCACCAAGGGATGGTCTCTGCTGAGCGCTAAAGGTAAGCCTGTCTGGGAAGAGCGCTTCGCCAAGTACAACCCGATCAACATGGGTAACTCCGGCGACATCACCCCGGTCATGCTTTACCGCGTCAACCACGGCAACCTCGACTTCGCCAAGGGTCAAGCACCCCGCGTCGCCGTCCTGCTCTGCGGCACGAATAACTACGGCGTCAATCAAAGCGACGGCGGCAAAGTCAAGTGGGATTTAGGGATTGATACGGACCCCGGGCAAGTCGCCGACGGCGTCCGCGCCATCGCGCAAATGTTCCGCAAGAAGCTGCCGACCACGCGTGTGATTGTGCTTGCGATCCTGCCGGTGAAACAAGCGGTCAAGTGGGACAAGGTCAAGGAAACCAACCGCATCCTTGCGGGCTATGCGTACCCGAAGGACGAAGTTGTGTTTCTTGATTTGCAAGATCGGTTCATCGGCGAAGACGGCAAGCTTAAGCCGGCCCTGTTCACCGACGGCACACACCTGACGACCGAAGGCTACCAAGTGATGGCGGATGCGATCCAGCCTGAGATCGATCGGTTGATCAATTTGGGGCCGATCAAGTAACCATTTTTTTAATTCTGATTTTGAAGCCTACAGATTCAATCTCTGGGCTTCACTATTGCGGCGATCGGCTCACTTCCTCGTCGCCACACGCCTCACCGCGGGCAGCACGACCGATTGCAGCTGCGCGATGGTGGCTTGCCAGTGGGTGGCGGATTTGCGGAGGTGTTGTTGGCCGGCGGCGGTGAGGTGGTAGACCTTGCGGGGTCGGCCGTTGTGGGTGGTGGGGGTGGATGCGATGAGGCCTTGGGCTTGGAGTTCGCCGAGCAGGGGGTAGAGCGAACTGGCCGAGAGGGTTTGGCTGAGGGTGCGTTTGAGTTCGCGTTGGATGGCGTAGCCGTGGGTTGGGCCGTCGGTGAGGATGGAAAGGACGAGCACCTGAGCGGAGCTGCGGAAGAGGTCGCGGCGGGTGGTGCTAATCGTTTGCATAAAGTTAGTGTATCGAAATGCGATATGTTAGGGTTGCGGGTCTGGGACAACCTACTAAACTCTTGGACCTGCTAAGCCGCAAGTGGCTTTATGACCCCAACCCCTTAACCCCGGACCCCACCCCATGGCCAACGGCACGATCTCGCAAGTTATCGGCTCGACCTTCGACGCCCAGTTCCCCGAAGACAGCCTCCCAGGCATCTACAACGCACTCAAGCTGGAATACAAGGTCGGCGACGACACCATCCTGCTCTTCGGCGAAGTTCAGCAGCACCTCGGCGGCGGACAGGTCCGCGCGGTCGCCCTCGGCTCGACCGACGGCCTGACCCGTGGCGAAACCGTCATCGACACCGGCGCACCGGTCTCCGTGCCCGTGGGTGAGCAAGTGCTCGGCCGAGTCTTCAACCTGCTGGGTAACCCCATCGATGAGAAGGGGCCAGTTGACACCGGCAAGCGCATGCCCATCCACCGCAAGCCACCGGCCTTCTCGCAGCTCTCGCCTAAGACCGAGATCCTCGAGACCGGCATCAAGGTCGTTGACCTGCTCTGCCCGTTTGTCCGCGGCGGTAAGATCGGCCTGTTCGGCGGGGCGGGCGTCGGTAAGACCGTCATCATCCAGGAGATGATCGCCCGTGTCGCGAAGAACTTCGGCGGCTACCTGTCTCTTATACACATCTGAC
>JARFRI010000036.1 GCA_029287335.1 Phycisphaera sp.
CCTCGGCACGGTCCGCGTCACACGACGCATACGCCATGAACGCTCCTACCTGATCGTGTGGCCCGAACGAGACGTCCGCTTCGTCGGCCAGGCCCGGATCGACCCGCGCCCAATACAGCCGCGAGCCATCGCTGTCGCGCAGCACATCTGCGAGCACCGTCGAGGGGTAACGCAGCTCGTCGTGAGCCGACGGCCCGGGGCAGAGCATCGCCTGGGAGTGCCGCGTGACGGTGTCCTGATTCATCACGATCCGCTTGTCAGACTTAGCTGGCTCACTGTATATACGGGTCGCATTACTCGGCGACCAGCCGCCGCAGCGTGCTTCTAAGTCGGCGCAGAGTTGATCGAAATCCAGCCGACCCGCCGCAGAGACGATGAGGTTGTCCGGGCTGTAGCGGTCGTTGAAGTAACCACGCATCTGCGGCGCGGTCAGGGCGCTGACGGTGTCGGCGGTGCCAAGCACGCGGTAGCCCAGGCCGTGCTCGGCATAGTGCTCCTCCAATAGCCGATCCTGCAGCCGCCACTCCGGCCGATCGTCGTACATGCCGATCTCTTCAAGGATGACCTGCTTCTCGGTATCGAAATCATCCTCACGCAGCGACGGCCGAAGCATGTCGGCGAACAAGTCCACCGCGCTGGGCAACACCTCCGGCAACACATGGGCGTAGTACACCGTCTGCTCGTGGCTCGTGTACGCGTTATAGTTCGCGCCGATCTCGTCAAACTCGCGGTTCACATCTTCAGCGGTCCGCTTCTCGGTGCCTTTGAACATCATGTGCTCGAGGAAGTGCGACACGCCCATCACGTCCGGCGTCTCGTCGCGAGCACCGGTCTTGACGAAGAAGCCGACGGCGGCGGTGTGCGCGTCGTCGTTGACCTCCGCGAGGATGGTCAGGCCGTTGCTTAACGTATGTTGCTTGAAATCGATCGGCATGCCGTTATCCCTTGGCTTTGATGTCCTTGCGCTGCTCCGCAGACATCTTATCCTTGCCGCGCACGAACAGGCGGATCGGCACCTCACTAAACGGGACCGTGTCGCGAAGCCGGTTGATCACGTACTGCTGGTAGTTGCGATCGAACAGGTCCGCATCATTAACGAACAGCACGATCGTCGGCGGATTTACGTTGGTCTGCGTCGCGTAGTACATCTTCGCGTGTCGGCCGTACCGGTTGCTCGGACCACGCTCCTTGGCGATCTCTTCGACCGCGCGGTTCAGCTCGCTGGTGCCCATGCGGTGGTTGGCTTGTTCGTAGAGGTTCATGGCCAAGGCAAGCGCCTCGGCCATGCCTTCGTTATTCGACGCGCTGGTGAACACGATCGGCGCGAAGGTTAGCCCCTTGAGCGAGTCGTCCAAGTACTCAACGTACTCTTCCTGCGTGTGTTCCTGCTCGGCCAAGTCCCACTTGTTGATCACTACCACCGTCGGGCGGTAGTGCTTGTTGATCTCGTTGACCAACTGGTGGTCGACCTGACTGATCGGTACCGACGAGTCGATCAGCAGCAGACACACGTCCGCACGACGGACGCTTCGTAGCGAGCGGTGCTGGCTGTAGTACTCAATGTCACCCGCTAAGGACTTGGTCTTGCGTACGCCAGCCGTGTCGATGAGCGTGAAGATCTTGCTGTCGATCTGGCAGCGGACATCGACACTGTCGCGTGTGGTGCCTTCTTTTTCCGAGACGATGACGCGTTCTTCACCGGCCAGCGCGTTGACGAGCGTGCTCTTACCCGCGTTGCGTTTACCAACGACCGCGACGAGGACGCCCGAGTCGTCTTCGTGGTCTTCGCTGATATCGAACTGCTTGAAGTCGATATTTCGTTTCAGAGCGCGGTACAACTCGCCGAAGTTGTGCTTGGTCGTCGCCGAGACCTTGACCGGCTCGCCGAAGCCGAGTTGCATCGCGTCGTAGGCGGCAGGCTCAAGGTTGTCCGCATCGACCTTGTTCGCCACCAGGATGATCGGCTTATCGCCCGCGCTGGTCCGCAGCACTTTGGCGACGGTCTTGTCCAACGGCACGATGCCCGACTGCGAGTCCACCACGAACATGACCAAGTCCGCATCCGCCAGGCCCTTGGCGATCTGCTGCTCGACTTCGGCGGTGAGCTGTTGGCTGTCCTGGATGCCGTAGCCGCCGGTGTCGATGAGGATCGCCAGGTCGGGATCGCGCCCTTCGTTGGGGATCTCGATCTTCGTGGAGACGCGGTCGCGCGTGACGCCGGCCGTCGGGTCGACGATGGAGATCTTGCGACCGGCCAGGCGGTTCATGAGGGACGACTTGCCGACGTTGGGTCGGCCGACGATAGCGATCTTCGGTAAAGGCATGGTTTGTTTCCGTTGGTCGCTGAGCAGATTCAGCGAACGGGGGACCCGCTTGTCATTACGCCGGCGGGGATTGGCGGAGAGACATTGTACTCAGACCAAGGAAGCCGTGTGTGTTAGCCGTCGCCTGAAAGGCGAGCGTTGCTGGTGCCCGGACGCGCCGCCTTGCAGGCGACGGCTAACGATTCAATCCCTTCCAAGTTCGTTCCACAGCGTCACCGCCTCGGGCTCGCGGATGTAGAGGGGGAGCAAGGCATGCGGGTCGGTGAAGTGATGAGCGGCGGTGAGGCGCTGGCCAACGGTCCATGTCGAATTGGGATCGACCACGGCCTTGTCCAAGGGGAGCTGGCCGGGGTGGTCCAGATCGACTTCGCTGACGAGTCTGAGCTGCGCGGGGTCATCGACGGCGGCGAGGAGTTCTTCAAGGGATCGCAGCGCGGGCTCGACAATCTGCTGATCGTTTTTATAGACCGCGCAGTACATCGTGCCACGCTTGATGTTGAGGCAGACCGCGACGGGCTTATTGGGTTGCGCGTTTTGTAACGCCAGCGCATCGAGGGTGGGCACAGCGACGAGTTTGAGGCTTGGGATGGTGAGCGCAAGCATCTTCGCCGCAGCGATGGCCATGCGCAGGCCGGTGAACGAGCCGGGGCCGACGGAGATGTACAGGTGATTCAGGTCGCGGGGTGTTAGGCCGTGTTCTTGCAGGAGTGCGTCGGCGGTTGGGATAAGTTCGAGGTTGTTGCGGCGGGTGCGCGGGACTTGTCGAGCTTCTTTGAAATCGTCACCGATCCCCAGCGCGACATGCGCGGTTCGGCCGGCGGTCTCGAAGGTGAGGGAGGCGGCGGTCATGCGGGTTGGTTCGTTGAAGCAGAAGGCGGGATCGCTGCGGCGATGGCGAACGCAAAATAAACGCTCATCGCCATGAGCAGGATGGCCATCATGTCGGCAGAGAATAAATATTCAAACGCATGGCCGACGGATGGTTTGAAGGTGGGGTCCAGCCATTTGATCCAGAGGATGTGCCTTAAGACGTAGCCGATCAGGCAGGTGACGAGCGTCGCAACGATGGCAATCGTGCCGGGCCGAGGTAGTGGCTGTTTGGTGCTGAATCGCATGGCACAGCCGATGAGCGGGCCGACGAGCAAAGGCGCGAGCCATTGGTTCAGGCCGAGGTTTTGGTAGAACACCCAGTACAGGCCGACACTGACCACCATCGCAGCGGCGATCGCGGCGAAGGGCAGGATCGGCGGGAGGTTCGTCGGGGCTTTGGGTTGTCCTTGATCGACATAAGGCATGGTGGCGTTCCCGGCTGTTTATGTCTTGTCTTGATTCGTTAGTTCGATCAATGCATCGAGGGCAGCCTTAGCTTTGCCAGTGTCGATGGCGTCGAAGGCCATGGTTAAGCCCTCGGCCAAGTCTTGCGCGACGCCGCCAACGGTCAGCGCGGCCGCGGCATTGAGCGCGACGATCTCGCGCGGGGCGCCTTCCTTGCCCGCAAGGATGTTGGTAATCACTTTCGCGCTAGCCTCCGGGCTATCAACACGCAGTGCTGAGGGATGGCCAAGCGAGAGGTTCAACTCGGTCGGGTCCATCTCGGTGGTCGTGACTGTGCCATCGCGGACGGTGGAGACAACGTTGAGTCCCGAGGTAGAGAGTTCGTCGAGGGCGTCGAACTGCTGGCTGTCTCCATCGGCATCGGGGAGCGTGCCATGAACTACCATGGCATGGATCGAGCCGAGCTTGAGCAGGACCTTGGCGATCATGCTGGTGAGCTTGGGGCTGAAGACACCCATGACTTGTCGCGGTGCGCCGGCGGGGTTGGTCAGCGGGCCGACGAGATTGAACAGCGTGCGGAAGCCCAGGTCAGCGCGAACGGGTCCGGCGTGTTTCATCGCGGGGTGGTGGGCCGGGGCGAAGCAAAAGCAAATACCCGCCTGGTCGAGGCACTTGGTGAGTGTGTCGGTTGAGACAGCGAGCTTGACGCCGAGGGTGTCGAGGACTTGAGACGAGCCGGACTTGCTGGTGACCGACTTGTTGCCGTGCTTGGCGACGCACAGGCCAAGGGGCCGGCCTGCGCCGGCGGCGACGATCGCGCTGGCGGTGGAGATGTTGAACGTGCCGGCGAGGTCCCCGCCTGTGCCACAGGTATCGATCGCGACCAGGCCCTTGGGCACGGTGACTTTCGCGGCCTTGGCCCGCATGACGGTTGCGGCGCCGACGAGTTCATCGACAGTCGCGCCGCGCTGCTGGATGAGTGCGAGCAGTGCGGCGGTCTGCGTCGGCTGAGCCTTGCCCGTCATAATCTGCTCAAAGGCATCGATCGCCTGCTCTGCAGAGAGCGGGTTGTTTTCAACGAGTTGTGCCAGGAGATCTTTCACAAGGGCTAGTCTACATTTTTCTGGTTATTCGACCCTATCGCGAGATTCAAAACAAGTAAGTCGTATACTTTTTGGAGTGATTGGAGGGCCAGTCCGAACGGTTAAAAAAACAGCAGTGTCAGCCACAGCGCAGCGGCAGCGAGGACCATGAATACGCTGATTTGGAAGGCGAGATAACCCGCCCGGCGGGGCAGCCCCACGAGCGTCTCGGTCTTGATTGTGCGGTAGACCAGGGCAACGATGAGGATCAACGGCGGCAGGAACCAGAGCCAATAGCGATCGATCGGGGCAGGATCGAGAAACGGGCGGAAGGCGAGAAGCGATGTGGCGAGCAGTAGCATCACGCCGCCCCCGTCGTTTCACCTGCTCCAAGCGGCAGCACGTGTTCGGTGCTGCGTGGCTCGCGGTAGGCGATGTCGATGATGGCCAAGAGGTTGAGCAGGCCCGCCAGCGCGGTATAGAGCGTGCCGATCTCGGCGGCTCGGCCGTAGGCGGGCTGATAGGGAATGGTCGTGTCGTAGGGGCTTGGATCGTTTCCTTCGTTGCGGGCACGGAGTTTGTCGTGGGTGTATTCAACGGCGATGGACGGCGCGATCAGGGCCTGTCCCAAGTACCACGGCCGAAGCGTGCCGTCGGCAGATCGTGAGTGAACGACACTGATCCCGCCGACCAGCAGCCCCACCAGCCAAAGACCGCCGATAAAAACCATCAGGATCGCCCCGCGTTTGGGATGCCCGGCAAGGATGTGCCCAAGGCCGGGGATCAGCCACGCAGCGACCGCCGCAGGCAGGTTCCACACCGGCGGAGGCGTGTCGGTCGCGGGTTCGTCGAGAGGCGTCTGTGACAATTTAGTGTGCTCAACACAAGTCGGGGTTGATTGCGAAACGAAGGCTGGTAAAACTTAGCAATATCTCGGCGACATCTGCCGATAGTGTAACCGCCTAAGCATGTCCTTATGCCATGCAGAAAGAAACGACACCCGACCGAGGCCCAGCCATGCCAAGCACTGAACACAACATCGACGAACTGCTCTTGACCCCTGCTGGCCACCGCGCCCACGGCCGATTCCTCGCCGTCGAAGACGAAGAAGAAATCGATGAGTCGATCTTCTACGACGATGACGAAGAAGAGGACGACGACCTACTCGATGACGACGACGAAGACGACGAGGACCTACTCGACGACGATGATGATGAAGATGAAGACGAGGATGATGAAGACTACCTCGACGATGATGAGGATGACGACTTCCTGGACGATGATGATGAGGATGATTTTCTCGATGATGAAGAGGAAGACTGAATCTGCGCTCGTCGTCTGCCGCTGATCGGCATAACCGCTACAAGCCCTACGGATGAACGCTCGCAGCCGCGGGCGTTTTTTCATGGCAACGATCGGCTCAATCTCCTTCAACCCGGAGGGGTGTACAACCGATAAGTCGTAGGTCTGACGAACTGAAACAGGAGTGAGAAGATGTCTGAATCGACCGACCCACAAGGCAGCAAAGAGCGTGGCCCCGACCGCCGCAAGAACGTGCTCGATACGCGTGGCAACGGCCTGGAGCGCCGCCGAGGGCCGGGGCGTCGGCTCAGCGATTTCGCCAAGGCCGCAGAAGAGGGCGAGATGAATGTCGAGCAGTTCCTCTTCATCCAGGCGATCGATGCGTTCAAGCGCGCCAACGACAAGCCATTCCCGACCTGGACCGAGGTGCTCGAAGTCATCCGCAAACTGGGCTATCGCAAGACCTGCAAGATGGACATCAACCTGCCACAGTGCGAAGACTGGGTCGAGGACGCCGACGTCCCCGCATTCGCGCAGGGCGACGATGACGAACGCGACGCGGCGTGATTCATTTTGTGATCTGGTGATTTAGTGATTTGGCGAAGTCAAGGCATCCTTGCGGTGATTTTGCTTTCGTCTATTCGCTAAATCGCGATATCACCAAATCGCCAAATCGACTACCCTTCGATTCATGCCTGACCAAGGGATCGAACAACCCAACACCCCCCTGCCCTACAAGATCGCTGTGCTGTGCTACCTCTTTGATGAGCGTGGGCGCGTACTGCTGCTGCACCGGGTCAAGGCGCCAAACCGCGACCTGTTTTCGCCCATCGGTGGCAAGCTCGAGCAGGCCTTGGGCGAAAGCCCGACCGTCTGTGCCCAGCGCGAGATCAGGGAGGAGGCCGGCCTTGACATCGACCTTGCCGACCTGCACCTCACCGGGATCGTCTCGGAAACCGCGTACCTCGGCGAGACCCACTGGCTCATGTTCCTCTACGAGGTCACCAGGCCCGTCACGATCGCGCCAGAGGCGATGCGGTTCGACGAGGGCCAACTCGAATGGCATCAGGCCGACGCGATCGACGCCCTGCCCATCCCCCAGACCGACCGGGGCGTGATCTGGCCCCTGTTCTGGAAGCACCGAGGCGGGTTTTTCGCCGCCCACATCGATTGCGCCGCGAAACCGATGCGCTGGCGGATCGAACAGCCCGCCGCAGGCCCATGGCAGGACTTACAACCCGCCTAACCCCTACAAACCGATAACATCGACAGGATCCTGCCCGCCTCAGCTTGGCTAGCCACCGAACCCGCGATAAACTTGATCCCGTACCGACATTGACCGATGACCTCACAGAGGCAACTTCGCCTCTCATCGAATAGAACAAGACCCAACGAACCGCAAGGACCCCGTGATGAAACGCACCCTAGGCCTCCTCTTATTGTCGATCGTCTTCCTGCAGGGCGCGACCGGCTGCAACTACTCCGAAGACCGAGAGGTCTTCAAGTCGACTTACATGGCACCGAAGTCCGTTTACGCGGTCTATCGGCCGTCCAACGAGACCGCATGGTCCTACGACATCCCGCCACAGCACATCCTCGTGGTCGAACGTGACACAGGTGAGGACGGCGCCGAGTGGGCCACCACCTCCAAGAGCTACGCCACCTCGCTGAAATGGGAGCTCTACCCCATCAGCGCGACGGAATCCAAGCTACGTAACAACCACTACAGCAGCGCCGCCATCGAGACCGGGACCGTCAAGCTCAACGGCACGCCTATGATCATGGGCTCCACCATCGGCAAGCCCGTTGACCCCGCCTCGGTACCCAAGGAACGATCGATCGAAGAGATCGAAAAAGACCTGCCCGAGCCCGACGCGCTGCCCGAGCCAACGCAAGAGCCAGCTGAAGAAGCGGCGGAGTAATCTTCTGCGAAGCCCGCAGCGTTGAAACCGTCAATGCCGTGTTGCTCAACAAGCCAATCAAAAAAGCACCGCCCTCAAAGCGGTGCTTTTTTTATTGTTGATGCTCTTTGTGCTGCCGCTATCGCAGCTCAACCGACCAGTACGCGTTATCGAGGAACGCTTTCCAGCTCTCGTACTTGCCGCTGCCCAGCCGTAGGCCGAGCACGGGGTTAGTCTTGGGCTTGATCGGCTTCTTCACCAACGGCATCATCGCCTGCTTCGGCGTGCGTCCGCCCTTGCGGGTATTGCATCGCACGCAGCAGCAGACCAGGTTCGCCCAGCTTGCGCCACCGCCCTGGCTGCGTGGGACGACGTGGTCCAGTGAGAGGTCCGCCGAGGGAAACTTGCCCCCACAGTACTGGCAGCGGTTGTGGTCGCGCGCGAAGATATTCCGCCGATTGAGTTTCACATCGTTGCGTGGCAGCTTGTCGTAGCCGAACAGCCGGATCACCTTGGGCACCGCGATCTGCATGCGGACGGTGCGGACCCACTCGAACGGGTCTTCGCCATCTTGATCGCCAGACAGCCGGCGGTAGTCCTCAGACAAATCCGTCCAGTCGCCAAAGCCGTAGCCCATGTACGAGCCGTCATCGACGCGGATGACCTCGGCCATGTCTTTGCACAGCATCGAGAAGGCCCGCCGCGCATCGACGACACGGACCGCCATCCACATTTTATTGAGGACCAGGACGTGAGAATTCAGAGCAGTCGCCGCGGTTTCCATGATCGATCACGGGGTAAGGGACAAGGTTCTGACAGAGAAGTCTATCGGTCATACCGGCATGATTCAACGTCAGACCTTTGTTAGCAGCCCAATCCAACAGGCTTTGGTGATTTGAGATGCCGTTGGCTTGACGTACGCGCGGCGGCGTGTTCAAATGCGTAGCTCGCCCAGACTTGGGCAAGACAACCTCGCAACCCACGGGCGGTTGCCAGAGCGGCCAATTGGAGCGGACTGTAACTCCGCTGGCTTACGCCTACGTAGGTTCGAATCCTACACCGCCCACTTTAAACCCTCGCCAACTCGGCGAGGGTTTTTTGATGGCTCGATCGTGGCCACGGATATACACGGATGAGCACGGATTTTTATGAACTCACGAGAGAGCCAAGGTGTGACCAATCTTGTACGTGAATCTATAAACACAATCAACATCAGTTCCTTGACTCGCTTTGATCCGTGTGCATCCGTGTGCATCCGTGGCTAAAAAACGAGTCGCGAATATCGCATCAAGTCCAACAAGAAACCGCCGGGTGGCGCGCCGGCGGTTTGTGGTTGACATCTTGCGATGCCAGTGAGTCCTGTGTTGTTAAACCTAGTGTAGCGTAACACCCGTGATTAATTCAAAGGCCTCTTCATATTTTTTTGTCGTATTCATCAACACATCCTCCGGCAACACCGGGCCAGGCGCTTGCTTATCCCACTTGCCCGCAGCAACCAACGTCTCCAGGTAGTTGCGCACGTACTGCTTGTCGTAACTGTCCTGGTCACGGCCCGCTTCGTAATGCGCGGCCGACCAATACCGCGAGCTGTCCGGCGTCAACACCTCATCAATCAAGATCGGCGTCTCATCCTTCGCATCCAATGGCACACCAAACTCAAACTTCGTATCCGCCAAGATGATCCCGCGCTCTGCAGCGTAGTCATGCGCCATCTGATAAATCGCCAGCGAATGATCCCGCAAGACCTCCATCTGCAGCGTGCCGACCAATTCGCAAGCCCGCGCAAACGAGATGTTCTCATCGTGCTCGCCCTGCTCAGCCTTCGTCGCCGGCGTAAAGATCGGCTCGGGTAACTTCGCACACTGCGTCAACCCCGCGGGCAGCTTCACGCCACAAACCTGTTGATTTTGCTGGTATTCCTTCCACCCCGATCCCGCCAGATACCCCCGCACGACGCACTCGATCGGCACGACCTTCGTTTTGCGCCCGATCATGACGTAGCCTTGCAGCTGCTTGACCTGTTCGTCGCTAAGCCCTGCAATGTCTGCGGGGTCCGTGGAGATCACATGCGTCTGCAGCTTGTAGCCGAGCTTGTCTTTGATCTGCTTAAACCACCACGCGGACATCTGCGTGAGCAGCTTGCCCTTGCCTGCCGGCCCATTGGGCATGACGACATCAAACGCGCTAAGCCGATCCGTCGCGACCAGCAGCAGCGCCTCGGAACCATCCTTCAACTGACATTCATAGACATCGCGCACCTTGCCCTGGCGTTTATTGGGCAATGGGAGGTGGGTTTGCATTAAAGCTTTGGTAGACTCCATTTTCGTATTGAACCATGAAGTACTCGCCGAGACAATCCAAACATGCTGACTCAACCACGATACAACGCACTACTTACCCTGTTCTTCTGCCTGCTCACCATGGGGCCGAGCCTGGCTGAGCAGGCCAAGCCCAACATCCTCTTCATCTTCGCCGACGACTGGGGCTACGGCGACCTGTCCTGCCGAGGCCACAAGATCATCGAGACCCCCCACCTCGATAAGCTCATCGAAGAAGGCATCGATATCCGAGACTTCACTGTCGCCTCCGGCGTCTGCTCACCCTCCCGCGCCGCCATCATGACCGGGCACTTCCCCGCGCGATACCGTATCAACCGACATTTCCACCACACCCGCCACCACCGCAACGCCGGCATGCCCGACTGGCTCGACCCCGATGCGCCGATGCTCCCGCGCCAACTCAAGCAAGCCGGCTACGCGACCTTCCACATCGGCAAGTGGCACCTCACCGGCAACCCGATCACCGACGCACCCCTGCCCACCGCCTACGGGTACGACGCCTCGTGGACATGGAACGGCCCGGGACCGGAGATCGACTCCCAAGGCGTCTGGGACAAAACGATCGAAGTCATCGAACAAAAACGTGACAAGCCATTCTTCATCAACCTCTGGCTCAACGAAACGCACACGCCACACTTCCCCACGAAAAAGTGGCTCGACCACTACGCAAAGAAAGGCCTGAACGAACGCGAGCGCGTCTATCCCGCCGTGGCGAGCAACGCGGATGAAGAGATCGGTCGCATCCTAAAAGCATTGGATGATGCGGGACTCAAAGAAAACA
>JARFRI010000110.1 GCA_029287335.1 Phycisphaera sp.
ACACCGACCGCCTGTCCAGCTTCATCGCCTACCGCGAGATCGACATTCTCGACGCTCGCCTGCTCAGCTACGGCGCTGAGCTGCAACTGACCAGCAAGTACCGGGCCGGCTTCTTCCAGGTCCTCGACTTCGGTGAAGGCAACTCCCGCACGATCAACTTCACCCTCGACCGCCGCCTACCCCGCGCGAGCATCGGCCTGGTCCTCGGCTACGACGACATCGACGGCCAAGCCACCGCCAGCATCGTCCTCACCCCCGAAGGCATCAACCGAGCCCTGAACAACGGCTTCTTCAGCGGGCGGTAAGGCCACCGTCTGTTTCGATTCACTCTCTCCGGTAGGACAGGCATTCCTGCCTGTCCTTGTCGCGTAGGGTGCGGTGGAGTGAAACGATACCCACCGCGAATCAGGAGTTGCATCATGCGAATCACAAACCTTTAGATCCTTTGTCGGGGGGTATCGCTGCGCTCCACCGCACCCTACTTTCGCTCTACTCTTGCTCTTCTGGCCTTAACAACTGCTCCCATGCGGTGCGGGTGTCGCGCAAGACTTTGTAGTTGACGTCGGGATCGTCGAGCGTGCCTTTGATGCGGATGCCGATGAGTTCGTTGCGGAAGATTTTGATCAGTTCGCTGAACGGGATGCCCTCGGCGGTGCCGGTGATCTCGGTTTGCAAGCGCAGATCCAGCTCGGCTTTGGGGTAGGTCACGATGCCCGAGCCGGCGATGCGCAGGCCCTGGGTGAAGACGGGGTAGTCGGCGAGTTTGATGGACTTGCCCCGCGTCTCCATCCACAGCTTGTTGAAGACGATGCGGTTGCCGGTGATGTCGAACTCGGCGGCCCCACGATCAAAGCCGCGGCGGTCGGGCAGGTTCAGGTTCATCGCCTGGACGAGGAACAGACCCACGGGGTTATTGGCGAGCAGCTCGGCATCGCGGAACTTGAGGCTGCCTCGGCCGTAGCGCTGCCCCTCGGCGTCGTAGCTGGAGTCGAGCAATAACGACGCGCTGAGCAGGCCGGACTTCAGGTCGCGCTCGATGAGCTTGGGGTTGGGCTGCTGCCGCCAGGGCTCATCGGGCTTGAGCAGCGGCGCGAACTCGGCATCGTGGATCGAGGCGTTCAGTCGCGCGCCGCCTTCTCCAAAGAGGTCGGCCGAGGCCTCAACAACGAGCGTCCCGCCGTAGATCGAGCCAGTACCTCGGCCGGTACGCAACGCGGTCGGGTCGATCGCGTTGTCGGCAGTAATACGGAAGTTTTTTACCTCGCGTTTGCTGGCGAGGAATCGGTCGGCCTTGAGTGTGTACGTCATCGCGGGCAGCTCGTCGCCCGGCTGATCGTTCACATCCACCTCGAGCAAGCCCTTAAACTCGGTCAGAGGTAGCCCGCCGAGGACCATGTTGCTGTCGGGCAGGTCGAACGAGCCGACAAATTTGGTCGTCTGCTGCTGGCCACCGGTCTTGGTCATGATGAGCTCAGCCGAATTGAGCTTGAGCGGGCCGTCGTATTGAAGCGCGTCGATCACGCCGCCCGCCGCCTTGGGCAGCATGAGCCGAGCGGTCTGCCCGATCGCGCTCGATTCGCCGCTAAACGTCAGCCCGACGCGAGGCTCATCATCGAAGCCGATGTCGCCGCTGGCCTGGAGTCGGCCCGTTGCGCCGTCAGGGTCGCTGAACGTGCCAGCCAAATCGTTGAGCTGCATCAGATCGGTATAGACCGTGACGCTGCCAGCCATCTCGGTGAAGTCCATACGGCCGTCGAGCAGGTTCAGCGCGAGGGCCTTGGGCTTGAGCGTTCCCTCAAAACCGTCGGGCGTGTCGCCGGGCTTGGGTTGCCAATTCAGAACCGCATCGAGTGTGCCTTGGGGCTGGTACTTCTTAAATAACTCGGTGAGCTGACCGCGCAGCTCGCTCTTTGGTGGCAGTACATCGATGAGCTCTTCTTGGAGCGTGATATTTTTGCAGTTGAATGTCAGGTCGGCGGTTGTCGAATCATCCGGACCGGACCAATCGACTTCACCCTCGATCTTAATCACGCTGTCGCCGAACGTGCCATCGATTGCAAGGTCTTTGAGATCGCCGGCCGAGAGCTTGAAGGTGCCTTTGATGTCGTCCACGACGACGCGCCCAGCGTAAGGCGTCGCCCGGCCGCCGCTGAGCGTGACATCGAGCTTGAGGTCTGGTTCAATCATGTCCTCGCGTTGAAATACGTCGCCCTTGACCGTTGCCAAGCCCTGCACGCCCAAGTCAACGAGCAGTTGCTCGGCCTCGTCACCCAGGGCACTGAGCATGAGCGCATCAATCGGGATCGCGGTGTTAGAGATGGTGACGTTGGGGAGATAGCTGCCGTCCTTGGCCCGGTTGGCCGAGCCGTTGAGCGTCAGGCCGCCGCCGGTCGGTGAGCTGAGGTTGAGGTCGATGAGGTTGACGAAGTTGCCGCCGATGACCACCTTGCCCGAGTCCGCGGTGACGGGGTAGGGGAAGTCGCGAAAGAGCAGACTCAGTCCTTTGGCCGCGACCGTTGCGGTGACGGAATAGTCCTGGTCTTCGCCCAGCGGCCGATAGATGTCGACCTCGACCCCGACCTCGCCGCCCATGTCGAATTGCGGGGCGATCGTCTGTAGCGAATCACTTGGCACGATGAGCTGTCGCTCGACTAATTCATCATAAGCCTGCTCGTCCATGAACCGGCCAAGATTCTTGCGTGCGTTGGGCTCCAGTGCGGTACGCACCGCGTCATCGATCGGCAGGTCTTTAATCGTGACATCAAGATCGACCTCGGCGGCATCACTGGCGGGCGCGGCGAAGCCTTGCAGTTCGAGCGTGGCACCATTGATCGCCATGGCGGTGATGGGTTTGACGGTGCCGATGGCGACACGGTCCTGCTTGATGCGGATCTCGCCTTGCACGTTCTCCAAAGGAAGCGGGAACATCGCGTGGGTCATCTTGGCGTCGAGGATGGACAGATCGATGGTCCAGTCGTCGGGCACTTCCCCGCCGGGCGAGCTGAACTCTGCTGCGAGCTGGAACGTGCCGCTTGGTCGGAAGCGTCGGTAGCCCTCGCCGGTCAGCGGGTTGTAGGCCAGGATGAACTGGTAGTCCTCGCTGAGTGTGAACGGCTCGGTGTTGATCTGGATCGAGATCGGGTCGTCTTCACCCAGGCCCCCGCCGCCCTTGATGCTGTAGGCGATCGGGCTTAGCCCCAACGTTTGTTGATCGATCGCGCCGTTGCCGGTGAGCGTGAAGACGTGGCCGTCGCCCTCATGGACGATCGACGCCTCGCCGCTGAGCTGAGTCATGCGCCCCTTGATCAGGTGCAGCATCAGGGCGATCTCGTACTGGGCCGGGTCGTCGATGTCCAGGATGTCCATATTGAGCCCGACATCGACCAGTCGCAGCCGAACCTCTTGCAGGCTCAGCTTGCCCTGATCGTTGGGCCTCAAAGACAGCGACAGCTCGGGGACCTCGCCCTGCGGTGCCAGGCGTGACCACCACTTACGGAATTCGCTGGGCACGAAGTAGCGCTGCTCATCTTTGAACCGGAAATGGTCGGCCTGCATCTGCATCGACGGCACACTCAGATCAAACGCACCATTGAACGTCACGTTCTCAACGCCGGCGGGCGCATCGGTCTCGGCAAGGGAGAAGCGGTAGGCCTTGGGCTTGTCGCCGTCGGGTTTGAGCTCGCCTTGAACACCCATCTGTCCCAGCGCGACGAGTTTGTCGGGCTGGAGCTGGTCGAAGCGAATCGTGCCATCGGTGATGGTGACTTGCGGGATGGGTGCGTCGTCGTCGCCGTCGTCAGGGGCTTGTAAGAGTTCGTAGTTGAACAGGCCCGAGTCGACCTGCTCGATGAGGTGGAGGGTGGGCTTGATGATGTCGATGCGGTCGGGTCGGTAGCTGCCGTCGAGCAGGCCGCCGGCTTCGCCGACCATCTCGATGCGTTCGGCGGTGAGTAGGGTTCCGAAGTCGCCCTCTACGCCGGGGATGCGGAGGGTGACGCCTTCGAGGGTGAGTTCGCCCTTGCGGTTGACCCTTGCGTTGGTGATGGTCGCGTCGCAGCCGGTGGACTCACGCAGCGCGTCTTGGATGATGGGGATGAGTTGGGCCGGCCGGGTGTACCACCACACCACGGACAAAGGCGTGACGACGGCAAACAGCAGCACGATCAGCCCGATGCGCAGGGCCCACTTGCGGCGGGTTCGTCGGCGTTTGAGTTTTTGGATGGGGTCGGGCACGGTGTTCTATTCTAACCGGCGGAATCGGTTTTCAACCGGGAGCATGTACGAGGGTTTAGACAGCTATCACCGCCTTAGGTTCAGTATTCGATGAACGGTCACGACAGCCAAACGCGATACGCCTTAAAATCCCTGCCCATCAACATCAACAAGTGAGCCCACCATGGACGCCAAAGAAACCATCCAGTACGAAGACTTCGCCAAGATCGACCTCCGCGTCGCGACGATCACCCACGCCGAGGCCCACCCCAACGCCGACCGCCTGCTGAAGCTGCAGATCGATTTGGGCGGCGAACAACGGCAAATCTGTGCCGGCGTCAAAGCATTTTACGACCCCGAAAACCTTGTCGGCATGCAAATCATCGTCGTTGCCAACCTCGCCCCACGCAAAATCCGTGGCGAAGAAAGCAACGGCATGCTGCTGGCCGCTTCCGCGATGGACGGCGACGATCTGAAAGACGTCGTACTGCTGAGCCCAAGCAAGCAAGTCTCCCCCGGCTCAAGCGTAGGTTGATTTTTGGAAATGCAGCAAAGTAGAAAATCAGAACAGCAGAAAATCAGGCCAAAGCGGCATTGATTTTCCGCTTCTCTATTTTCTAGCTAGTCGCGTTTCGCCTACTCGCCTGTGTCTTCGCCTTCGCCCTCTTCATCCGGCCCAAAGCCCTCGGCCCACTTAAAGCCGGTGTAGCGCTGTAGGGAATCAAACGACAACGGCGGCTCGGGCACTTCGGTCGCGCCCAGGTTTGTTGCCAGCATCAGCGACTCAGAATTGGATGCCTGTTCTTTATACGCGGCGCGGGTCATCGGGCGGAACGTGTCGATGCGGACCAGCGCGAGCTTGTAGTCACCAGCCAGCTCCACCGCGAAGAGGCGGTCGGCCTCGCTGGCCTGGTCAAAGCCGCCCGAGGCGATCAGATCGTCGGTCACCTGGAAGGCCTGCTGGAGGATCGGCCGGGTCGAGCTGACGCCTTCGATCATCGCGGCGAAGCGTTGGTTCATCGAGCCACGCGTCAGGCCGGTGAGCGTGTTCTTCGCGTCGGCGTTGGGCATGAGTTTCTCGATGGATTGCTCGGCCGCACGTTTAAGCAGCGCCGCTTCCTCGGCAACGAGTTCTTCGTAGGCCTTGATCTTGAGCGCGTCTTCGCGGACCTGGTCGGCGATCGGCGTCAGATCGGTCGCCGGACGAGCCGGCTGGGCCTTGGTGATACGGAAGACATACGTCGAGCCCGTCGCGTCGCGCAGGTACTCACCGGGCAGGCCAACCTGCAGTGCCGCGGTCGCCTGTTCTTGTTCTTCAGGCGTCAGGAACGCCTGGGTCGCGGTGAGGTAGTCGGCCAAGCGGATCGGCTGTCGGCCCTGAGGGGCAAATGCGGGCACATCGCTCAGGAACAAACCCGCACGACCACCGAGCACCGTTTGCGGCACCGGCACATCCATCATGAATCCGAACTGCTGGTCGGGCAGCTTGACCGTCGCGTTCGGCATCTTGCTCAACCAGGCCTGCGTGAACGCAGAGGCATCGATGATGTCCTGCGAAGAAACAAAATCGTCGACCGTAATAATCTCCGGCACGATGCCATGCTCCGACTCGATCTCCGACGCCAGGATCGGCAACGCCGTGGGTTTAAAATCATCGGGCAGCTTTTTATAAGCACCCTCGTCCGGCAGGCCACGTGCATCTTCATTCAGACGCAGTCGAGCCTGCTGGGCAATCTTCTGTGCCAACTCGTTAGCGCGGAGTTCGGTCAGCGTCAGGCGGATCTGATCTCGCAGTTCCATCGTGAGTTTCGCCGGGCCGGTGTTAGGCGCTTCGCCCTCGGCTGGCGGGGTCAGGTCGATGAAGCTGCCGCGGTTGTCGTTGTAATACGAGCGCACATCCTCGGGCGTAATCGCCTTGGCCACGACCTCACGCACCGCGTCGATCGGGATGCGGATCGCTTCGAGTTGCACCTTGTCCGGCTCGCGATAGCCCAGGCCATACGGCTCACCCGTGCCGGGCTCGTCGTCGGCGAATCGCTCGAAAATCCCTTGGATATAAGCGTCATCCACAACCGTCGTGTCCAGACGCGCTTCCGCATCAAGCACGACCACCGTCAGATCAATCTCCGCAAACTGACGCTGCAACGCGTAGCGCAGCTCGGTCTCGCTGAACCGTTCATGGCCCTGGATCTTCTCGACAAAGCCCTCATTGACGAGGATCCGCTCGAGCAACTGCTCGGGCGTCGTGCCCTGCATCATCGCCATCTGCATGAACTGCTGCGGGTTCTGTGTGAGCTGTTGCACGACCTGGCTGGCCTTCATCATCGCGACCACTCGGCGGACGCCGGGCGACTTCGACTCTTCATCATCCTCAGGCAGGTTGTATTCGATACCCGACACCAACTGGCGGTACTGCTCAGCGACGAGGTACTGCCGGCCGATCTCAAGGAGATAGCCCGCGCTGGCGTTGATCTCCTTGGCCCGCGCGTCGAGCGAGTCAAAGTCCTGCAGGCCCAAGACGGTGCCGATGAGGTTGAACGCTTCTTGTTGGCTGGCGCCTAGGCCGTTGCGCTCAGCAGCGCGCTGGATCATGATCCATGCCAAGGCATCATCGCGCTCCGAGCCGGTCGATGGGAGCACCGGGAGCAACGGCAACGACTCGATCCGCAGCTGACGCAGCATCTGCACATCCGCGCTGACACGCTGGACCTGGGCGCGCGTGATCGGCTCGCCGTCGTACGTCGTGGCCAGCACCGTCTTCGCGGGGTTAGGGGCAAATTGACTGACGGCCTGCGGGATCAAAAACGCCACCATCAGCGCGCCAGCGAAAATAACCAACATCCACTTTTGATACTTACGCAGGAACTTAAGCACGTTCGACAGGCTCCGAAGGAGGTTGCAGGATCTCACACGCCAAGCGATGACGAGGATCAAAGATTATACCGGAGACCCCCGTCTTGAGTCAGAATAAACGCAGAATCGTAAAAAAGCAGAAAAGCAGAAAATCAAATCCAACTTGTATGACTCGATTTTCTGTTCTTTTGCTTTCCTGCTTTTCTACTTTTTTATCACCCGCCACCAGTCCACCCGCCCCACCGCGTCGAGCACGCCCGGCGCGATCACCCCCTTGCCCGGCGACACGCCCCCCTGCACCCTGGGCACCAACGCCAGCACCTTCGCACCCGTCATCGCCTCGATCCACCTCGGATTGCCCGGCAGCGACGGGTCCTGCGACATCGCCGCCGCCTCGTCGCCCTCGTACCCGTTGACCACCACGCCCGCCACCGTAATCCCCGCGTCGCGCAAGACCTTCACCGTCAGGGCCGTGTGATTCAGCGTGCCCAGCCCAGCCCGCGACACCACCACCACGGGCAAGCCAAAACAGCCCGTGTCCAACCATGTCAGCTTCGGATCGTCGCCGTCCAAAGGCACCATCACCCCGCCGGCACCCTCGACGATCAGCGCATCGCCATACCCATCGATCTGCCTCGCCGCGTCCTGTAATAGCGCCCAAGGCGTCGGCACGCACAGCTGCTTCGCCGCGACGGCCGGGGCCAAGGGCTCACGAAAACGAATCGGGTTAATCACATCCAAAGGCAGTCGGCAGTCACTAAAGTGCGCCAGTGCCTCGGCATCGCTATTGACCAACCCCTCCCGCCGCTTGTCACACCCCGTCGCCATCGGCTTACACACCGCGACCTTTGCCCCGCTCCTCTGCTGACGGAGTGCCCACGCAATCGCGCACGCGATCACGGTCTTGCCGACCTCGGTGTCGGTCCCCGTCACAAACAAGCCCGG
>JARFRI010000112.1 GCA_029287335.1 Phycisphaera sp.
GAGCTTAAGCCTGCTAAAATGCTGCACTTAGCCATCCCTTGCCGCTTGCTGCCGCTGCTTGCAGCGTAAGTCTGGCGGGCCAAGGGAGTTGAGGGCGATTAGCTCAGCTGGCTAGAGCGCACGCTTCACACGCGTGAGGTCCACGGTTCAAGTCCGTGATCGCCCATTTCTAAAGCACTTGTTGGCAGGGACTTGTGCGTACGGACATGTGAAGGCGGGGCGATGGGAAAACGGTATGTACCGTTTTTCAACGGTACATCAACTAGCGTTGCGTGGGGGTCACAAGTTCGGATCCGTCTTGAGCGTTTCCATTAGAAGTCACAATAGCTAAGCTCCAAAGTGTAGAGGGCGATCCACAGGCCCGCACCCTCCAACTCCAAGCGATGCTGGACGCTGGCGAAGTCAAGAATAGAGCCGAACCAGCCCGTCGTCTAGGGCTTAGCCGGGCACGCATCACGCAAATTCTGAGCTATATGCAATGAGTCAATCAACTTTGTGTAATAAAGAATGAAATTTGATGCCTTATCTTGATCAATGGGATCCTTTTGGGTCGCACCGTAGATTTGCGCCATAAGTACCAGGCTCGAACAAGTGGGCCTTTTCTATTGCAATCGCAAGTTTTAGTTCACTATTCGTTTCTACTGGACGGGCCTCGGTTCGGGCGAGGATTCGCTGGCCGTTGGCCAGAGTGCCGTAGATGTCCATCATGGCGCCAAGCATCTCGACGACTTGGACGTCGATGTTAATCGTCGGGGCGTTGTTGTCGTTAGAAGTGAGGGACAAATGTTCGGGGCGGACGCCCAGGCCAAGTTTTTGGCCGATGGCCTGCTTCGCGTGCTCAGCTAGTTTGCCAGTGAGAGGTAGTTCGATCCCGTCGGAAACGAACCCGACGCCGTTATCACGCTGCACCGCCTTGCCCTCGATCATGTTCATCGCGGGCATACCGATGAACCCGGCGACGAAGCGGTTGGCGGGCATGCCATAGACCTCTAGCGGGGTGCCGGCCTGCTGGATGTGGCCGCCGCTCATCACGACGACGCGATCGCCCAGCGTCATCGCTTCTTCCTGGTCGTGGGTGACGTAGACCGAGGTCGTTTTGAGCTGCTGGTGGAGCTGTTTGAGCTCGGCCCGGGTCTCGGCGCGCAGCTTCGCATCAAGGTTACTCAGCGGCTCATCAAACAGGAAGCACGCGGGGGCGCGGACGATCGCTCGGCCTAGCGCGACGCGTTGGCGTTGGCCGCCGGACAGGGCCTTGGGCTTGCGGTCGAGGTACTCGGTGATACCCAGCTTCGCTGCGGCGTCTTTGACGCGTCGATCGATCTCGTCCTTGGGCGTCTTGCGGAGCTGTAGTGCAAAGGCCATGTTTTTATAGACCGACATGTGCGGGTATAGCGCGTAGCTCTGAAACACCATCGCGATGTCGCGGTTCTTGGGCTCGACGTGGTTGACGACGCAGTCGCCGATGGACAGCGTGCCGGCAGTGATGTCTTCGAGCCCAGCGATCATACGGAGGGTCGTGGACTTGCCGCAGCCCGAGGGCCCGACGAGGACGACGAACTCGCCTTCAGCAATATTAAGGTCGATGCCATCGACGACATTGGTCTGCCCGTCGTAGGACTTGACGATGGATTTCAGTGAGACATTGGCCATGATTCAACCTTTTACCGCGCCCGCGGTGAGCCCGGCGATAAAGTCGCGTTGGAGCATGAGGAACAAGACAAGGACAGGGAAGACGGCGACGAGTGTGCCGGCCATGATCAGGCCGTACTGCGTGCCGTACGGCGTGCGGAGTTGTGCGACGAAGACCGACAGGGGTAGCTTATCCGCGGACTGGATGACGATCTGCGGCGAGATGAAGTTGTTCCATGTCGCTAGGTACGTGATCAGCAGGAATGCGCCGATCATCGGACGAACCATCGGTAAGGCGATCTGGAAGAAAATGCGGATGTCGCTAGCGCCATCGACACGCGCCGCCTCGATGAGTGCATCGGGCATGGAGCTGATGAAGGCTTGGCGGAAGAGATAGACGCCAAAGGCCGGCGCGATGCCCGGGAGGATCAGCCCGGAGTACGTGTCCAGCAGCCCGAGCCAGTACAGGAGCTGGTATCCCGGCGCGATGAGCAAGGCAAAGGGGATGACTAGGGCCCCGAGGACCAGCCAGGTGATGATCGCTCGGCCGGGGAAGCGGTACTTGGCTAAGGCGTAGCCGCCCATTGCACTGAAAAGCGTGGCGAGGATGGCGGTGACCGAGGAGATAAAGAACGAGTTGACGGTGGCACGAAGGATGCCAGCCTCGAAGAAGAGCGTGTACCAATGGCTGAGCGTGAAGCCGTCCCAATCGACCTGATACCACGCGCCCTTGGTCGGCCAAAGGACAAAGCTAAAGAACGTTTCTTGGGATTTGAACGCAGAAAAAAGCAGATACACAAACGGCACGAGCGTGATCGCGGCGAAGACGGTGAGCAGCAGGTACACAATCAACATGTTGAAGTTGAATCGCTTGCGATCCACATGCGTTGCGTGATGGTTTGGCGTGTTGGCACTTCCGGGGGCGGGGGTGGTCATGCGTCGGCCTCGCTTTTTCGGGAGATGATGCTTTGGACCACCGCGAAGCCGAACAGCACGACGGCCAGGACCCAACCCACCGCGCTGGCGTAGCCCAGGTCGCCACGGTCAAAGCCTTGTTGGTAGAGGTACATGACGAGTGTGAGTCCGCGGTTCTCCGGGCCGGCGGACTCGTTGAGCATGAGGTAAGGCAGCTCGAAGAGTTGGAAGCTGCCGATGAGCGAGAGCAGGATGACAAACGCCGCGACGGGTTTGATCGCCGGGACGGTGACGTTGCAGAAGCGTTGCCAGGCGTTGGCGCCATCGACCTGAGCCGCTTCGAGGAGGTCTTTGTTGACGTTTTGCAAAGCGGCGAGGAAGTAGATCATGTTGAAGCCGACGTACATCCAGAATGCCGCGACGATGAGCGCGGGCATGACGAACTCTTGGAGCCATGGGAACTCGATGTCCAGGCCGAGGAGCGCGTGGAGGGTGATGTTAAGTAGGCCGGTGTTTTTCTCAAAGATTAAGCCGGCGAGCACCGCGACGAAGGGCAGGCCCACAAGCACGGGAGCAAAAAAGATCATCCGCCAAAGCCCGCGCCCCCGGATTTTGTCAGAGTTCAATAAGAGCGCCAGGCCGAGTGCCGCGGGCAGTTGAATAAAGACCGATGCGGCCGCGAAGAGCGTTGTGTTTTTGACCGCGGTCCAGAAGGCCGGGTCTTGCACCATCCAGGTGAAGTTCTTGAAACCAACTGGCTCGCTGACGCCCGGCCCGGCGTTTTGTTGGAACGCCATCGTCGCAGAAAGCACCATCGGGTACGCAATGAAAATAAGGAAGATCCCTAAGAACGGCAGCAAGAAGAAGTAGGGCATCCAGGCAGGGTATTGCCGAGCGATTGCTTTACTCATCGGTCTGGTCCCCCGTGGATTGGCTGGCGATGAAGACGTTTCGGCTCATCTCCTGTTCAATGCGTTTCTCGGCAGCGGTCAGGAGTCGCTTGGCTTCGGGCATCAGCGCATCGATTTCGTAGGCGTCGTTTGACTCGGCATAGTTTTTCAGGGCCGACGCCGCGTCCATAATCTGCTGCATGGCGACCTGATGGAAGGGTGAGCTGCTGCGGTAGGGCACGTTCGGTGCTTGATCGATGTACATCAGCCCGGACTGCTGGTTGGAGAAGTAAGGCTCTTGAACCGCGTAGTACGGCTCGTCCCAGAGCTTGACCGCGGGTGAAATGATGTGGTTGGACTTGAAGAGTTTTTGTGCGAGGTCGGGCGAGAGGTAGAGCTCTTTGGCAAAGGCCCATGCCGAGTCGAAGTCGCGCGTGGTCTTGGGGATGGCGATCATGGTGCCGCCCATGACGGAGGTACGTCGGCCGTCGGGCTGCCAGGCGGGTAACGGCATGAGCTTGAGCTTGCCGCTGAGGTCGGACATGTCGTTCATCCAAACGCCGGCAAGCCAGTCGGGCATGAGCGCGGCGACGACTCGGCCCTTGAGTTTGAGCTCGTTGCCTGATGGGCTGAACTCCGGCGCATCGATGGCGATGCGGTTTGGGCCGACGCACCAGCGGACCATGCGGGCGATGACGTGTGCGTTTTCGTCGCTGGCGATGATGGATTTGTTTTCTTCGTCGAAGGTTCCGCCGCCGGCTTGGAGCAGGAGTGTTTCGACATCGCGGGCCGAGGTGTACCACAGACCCAGGGCGTAGCGGTCGGTGTCGCCGTCGCCATCAAGGTCGGCAACGAGCGGTCGCATCACGCGCTCAAAGTCATCCCATGTCTTGATCTGCGAGACATCGATGCCCGCTGCTTCGACGAGGTCTGCGCGGTAGCACAGCAGGACCGGGTGGACATCGTGCGGCAAGCCAAAGATGCGCCCCCGGCTTGACCACGGCGCGAAGGAGGGCTTGTTGAGTTGGTCGTAGATCCCTTCGGATTTAAGGCGATCGGTCAGGTCATAGAAGCCGACTTCCTCGACTGGCCCGGCCATGAAGCGCGCGACCGAGGGT
>JARFRI010000142.1 GCA_029287335.1 Phycisphaera sp.
GAAGCCAGGTGCAACCATCTGATACTGCTCGTCACCTCCCAATGATGGATACGGTGGCTGCTCCGGGCTTCCGCCAGGAGCTTTTAAGTCGCACGTTTATTTAATGGGATGCGTATAAGCACAAAAAACAAGCCCGCGGTAAAGCGGGCTTGCTTGAAAGTTGAATTGTCGTTCGGCTTAGTTGCGTCGTCGGCGTCGGCTGACGAGCAGACCCATCAGGCCCATGCCGGCAAGCGCCGCGGTCGGGCTGGGGACACCGGTAGGCGGGTCCTTGGGTGGGGGGCCGGTGACGAATGATTCGCTGCCACCACTCTTGTATGCCTGGACGTGGACACCGACGACGATGTCGCCGCTGTCGATCGCTTCGAGAATCTCAAGGTATGTGCCTGTGTAGGAGAAGAAGACGGAAAGGTCTTCGCCGATATCGATACCATTTTTGGAGGGTGAGGGGTCGGGTTTGAGATCAAAGTCTGAGATATTTTTCCCGCCGTAGCCGGGTAGCTTACCTTTGTCTTCATCACTGTTGGGCGGAGCGCCGTAGTCCGGGCCACCGCTAGCGGAAGTCCACGAGTCAAGCGAAGTCAACTGATCGTTGACATCAAACCAATAGATCTGTGTGACGACCGCTGCATCCGGGCCGCTGTTCTTGAACAGGAACTCGGCGGAACCAGCGGTATCCTTGAGTTCAAGGGAGAGTTGTGACACGCCAATCGCGCCATCAGCGAGTTGTGTCGGCCCATCGCCATCCTCAACAATGTGAGTAAAGCCATAGGTCGCGCCCGCAGATGCTGCGGATGCCATTAAGCCAGCGACGGCCAATGAAGTCATTTGCTTTAACATGGTTGTTCTCTTTCCGTTTAATTTAGTTCCACCCAGTCAGGACCGGTACACGATGCACCAGCGATGCGTTAAATAATAACGTTTATCGGCCTAAAATACTAGTCATTTTTGAGCGCAATTCATTTTGCCTATTTTAACGTCAAGGTCCGATAAAATGTTCCGCCAACGCTGTCTAAAAAGGGCCTTTTGCAACATCAAAATCACCGTTTCTAGATTCCTAAGTCGTTTTTGGGGTGTTTGCCAAACCCTTCCGAATTGGCCGCCAAATCTAGGCCCCCGGTCTCAGGCGTTTGATGCTTCTAATTCAGCGGCCGTCTTGTCGAAGCGCGGGTCGCGCAGGGTTGTGTCCGCCCCGGCCTGTTTTAGGCGTTGGGCCACCGCATCCATCGCCTCGCCCTGGGTCGCGCAGCGGTGCAGCGGTGTATAGCCGCCCGGCTCCTTCGGGCAGCGATGGTCCACATCCGCGCCCGCCTCTATCAAATCAATCGCAACCCCCGCGTGCCCACCGGCGATCGCCCAGTGCAGTGGCGTTCGGCCCTGGTCATCCACCGGGTCCACCCCGCCGCCCACGCCGATAAACCGACCAACGATCTGAGCGTGCCCCGCCTGGGCCGCATAGCTCAGCGCGCTGCGGTGGTTCGCGTCCAACAGGTCCACCGCGGCGTGGCGATCCAACAGCAAGTCAACGACCTCGCTGTAGCCGTGCTGGCTGGCAAGGATCAACGCGGTCGCTCGGCCGTGCATCGGCGTGCGGAACCGCGTCCGCGCATCGATCGACGCCCCGGCATCGAGTAGCAAACGCACCAGGGAGACCGCGCCCGCCTCCGCCGCGCGGTGCAGACCCAGCCACATCTCCTCGCCCCAGTCCCGCACAACGGGGATCGGCGTGCCGGTCAGCCTCGGCTCGTCATGCAAAAGCTGAGCCAGCGCCGCTTCGTCGCCGCGCTCGATCGCCTGGTCCATCGCAAAAGCCTGGTCTTCTCGCATCGCCGACATCATAGCCCCGCCACACAAGCAAACGCTCATGCCAAGCCGGTACAATCAACGTATGGCCAAGAAATCCAAAAAGAAGAAGACCACCCCCGCAAGCACCAAGCCAACGAAAAAGAAGGCGAAGCAAACCGCGAAAAAGACTGTGACAAAGAAGAAGTCGGCCAGCACTGATACGTCTGCCCCCAAGAAAAAGCCTGCAAAAAAGACGACAAAGAAAGTCGTCAAGAAAACTGCGGCCAAGTCACAAGCCAAAATCAAGACGCCGGACAAGACCCCTGCCGAGATCACGACTAGCGATAGCAAGCCCGCGCCACCACCACGCCCGCCGATGGATCGTACGCCCAAGGCCCAGCCCGACAGCAAGCCAAGCCAAGTTAAGACCGCTCCGCCGATCCAAAACAGGCCGATCGACGCACCCCACACCGCGCCAGTTCCTGTACCCATCGCCACGACGACACCGCCCGAGTCGATCCCGGCAGCGCCCGCCGAAGATGGCGCCGTCCAACTCAAACGTGCTGACCCGATCCTCCTCGAAGTCGGCTGGGAGGTCTGCAACAAGCTCGGCGGGATCTACACCGTCCTGCGCACCAAGGTCCCGTCCATGATGGCGCGCTGGGGTAAGCGCTATTGCCTCGTCGGCCCATACAACCACGACACCGCACAGGTCGAGTTCGAGCCCGCCGGTCCCGACCAGATGGACACGCCCATCGGTAAGGCCGTGCAGCAGATGCGCGAGATGGGCTACGGCGTCGAGTACGGGCACTGGCTGGTCACCGGCCGACCCCAAGCCGTGCTGCTCCACGTCGGCGACGCCAAGCGATACCTCGGCGATGTGAAGTACCGCCTCTGGTCCGACCACGCCATCCCGACGCCCGACGGCGACGCGCTGGCCGACGACGTCGTCGCCTTCGGCGAAGCGGTCCGCATGCTGCTGTTCATCCTTGGGCAGAGCGAAAGCGAACGACGCGACCTCGTCGCTCACTTCCACGAATGGATGGCCGGCGTCTGTATCCCGATGCTCCGCCAGGAAAACTGGCCCGGCTCCATCGTCTTCACCACCCACGCCACCCTGCTAGGCCGATACCTGGCCATGCACAACCCCGCCTTCTACGACCACATCGCCTTCTTCGACCCCGCGCAAGAAGCCAAGCACTTCAACATCGAGTTTCAGCACGGCGTCGAACGCGCCGCTGCCCACGGCAGCCATGTCTTTACCACCGTCTCCGACGTCACCGCACTCGAATGCAAACACCTCCTGGGCAGAGACCCCGACGTCCTGCTGCCCAACGGCCTGAACATCCAACGCTTCGCCGCCCTCCACGAATTCCAAAACCTGCACCAGAAGTACAAGCAGCGCATCCACGAATTCACGATGGCACACTTCTTCCCGTCCTACACCTTTGACCTCGATAAAACCCTCTACTTCTTCACCTCCGGCCGATACGAGTACCGCAACAAAGGCATGGACCTCTGCATCGAATCCCTGGCCCGGCTTAACCACCGGCTCAAGGTCGCAGAATCCCCCATGACCATCGTCTTCTTCATCATCACCAAGGCACCCATCAAGTCCATCAACGTCGGCGAACTCCAGTCCGTCACCAACCTCGAAGACTTCCGCCGCATCGCCGAGCACATGACCGAGCAGATGCAAGACCGCATCGTCGCCCACGCCGCCAAAGGCCAGGTCCCCGACCTCAACGCGCTGGTCGATGAATACTGGCGACTGCGGCTGCGCCGATCGATCCACGCCTGGAAACGCAACTGGCTGCCGCCCATCGTCACCCACGACCTCAAAGACGACAAAAAGGACGACGTGCTCGAACAGCTCCGCCGCAGCAACCTGCTCAACCATGAAGAAGACCGCGTCAAAGTCATCTTCCACCCCGACTTCATCAACCCCGACAGCCCGCTGTTCGGCATGGAGTACGACGACTACGTCCGCGGCAACCACCTGGGCGTCTTCCCCAGCTACTACGAACCTTGGGGCTACACCCCGCTTGAATCCATCGCGCTGGGCGTCCCGGCCATCACCTC
>JARFRI010000234.1 GCA_029287335.1 Phycisphaera sp.
TTTGCTTCGATCGCTTCTTCACACTTGGGCTCTTGGTTATTGCCGTGACGGGATGATGGGCGTTTGCTTACTAGGAACGGCAGCGGTGCAATCGTGGCTCGATGGCCCTCCCAATCTACCCCCTCCTTCACGGAGACGCCAGACGCCCTAGCGGCATCGGCGAACCCCTGATAGCGCATTGAGGATTCATAGGATGGTTTCAGATCGGTGACGACGTAGTCTGGTGGCTTCACGGTGGACGCGCTGGCGTGGTTGGAGCCATACAGCACGGAACGCATAAACGATCAAGGAGACCTCAAGATGACACTTGCCGCAGAAAAACAGATGGAACACGTCGGCGAAACCCAAGCGATCGCCAACCACGACCACGACTTGGTTCACGAACTGAGCACCCGCTTGGACGCGATGTGGCGGTACGACCAATACATCGCCAATGCTCAGGACGCGGGCAAGCCCGCAATCCAACAGTTCTGGGAGAGCGTGAAAGAGCAGGACCAGGAGAACATCGACCGCCTGCGCGAATTGATCAAGGACGAAGTCGAGTGCGACTGCTTCTGATCGGATAGTGGGACCATCCGGGTCGCCATTGATTTGGACCAACGACCTAGCGACCGGCCGGGCGAAGGTGGGGTAGCCCGCGCCGGTGGGTATCGATTGGTCAACAAGCTTCGCTCGTCTCAGCACAAGGAGCACCTTCTGATGCGCATCGCCCAAGTCGCCCCATTATTCGAAAGCGTTCCGCCAAAACGATACGGCGGCACGGAGCGTGTCGTGCACTACCTCACGGAAGAGCTCGTCAAACGCGGTCATGAGGTCACGCTGTTCGCCAGTGGCGACTCGGAGACGTCCGCGGAACTCTGCCCCTGTACGCCCAAGGCCCTACGCCTGGGCAGCCACTACACCGATGCCACGGCCTATGAGACCGCTCAGCTTGAGATCGTTTTCCGGCAAGCCTACCGGTTCGATGTCATCCATTTTCATACCGGGCACCTGCACTACCCGACATCAAGCCGACTCGAGACCCCGCACATCTCAACGCTGCACGGCAGGCTTGATATTGCCGAGATCAATCAGCTCTATGGGGTCTTCAACGATATCCCGCTCATCTCGATATCGGACAATCAAAGGCAGCCGGTGCCTCGCGCGAACTGGCAGGCGACGATCTACCACGGCTTACCAACGGATTTATACCGGCTCGTTGACGAACCCCAGGAATACCTTGCATTCCTCGGGCGTATCTCGCCGGAGAAGCGGCTGGACCGCGCCATCCAGATCGCCACAACGCTCGGCATCCCGCTGCGGATCGCGGCGAAGATTGACAAGGTCGATAGCGACTACTACGCCTCAGTTATCAAACCGATGATCGATGGCAACGACCTCGTCGAATTCGTCGGTGAACTTGATGACTGTGACAAGCAGGCGTTTTTGGGCAACGCGCGGGCGCTGCTGTTCCCGATCGACTGGCCTGAACCGTTTGGGCTGGTCATGATCGAGGCGATGGCTTGCGGCACACCGGTGATTGCGTGGCACAACGGCTCGGTGCCCGAGGTGATGCGAGACGGTACCAGCGGCTTCATCGTCGACTCGATGCAGGACGCCGTGGATGCCGTTAAAAAATCCGACGCCCTCGCGCGCCCCGATGTGCGGGCGTATTTCGACGAGCGGTATACCGCCGGGCGCATGGCCGAGGACTATGAACAGGTCTACGCCTCGCTCATCGTCAAGCAACGAGCGACCGGCTGGACCCCGCACCGCGGGAGCCTGATCGGTGTCTGAACAAGCTTTGAAAACACAGTACGGAGTAGTCGCCCGGTCTTCGCGGCCCGGGCCCTTGCCGTTCGTTCTCAAGGATGGCGAGACGTTTGCCGTCTTTGATCCGCTAGGGGATGTCTGCCCCGAGCATGGCGACGATCTGGGCGTCTTCCACGAAGGGGCTAGGCATGTCTCCAGGCTTGAGATGCGGCTCTGGGGACAAGCGCCGCTGCTGCTCAGTTCAACCGTTCGCGAAGACAACTGCATGCTGGTCGCCCACCTGACGAACCCGGACCTCAGCCGCGCGGGCATAGAGAAAGGCAGGTTGCATATCCAGCGATCCAGCGTGCTGGGCCCTTCATCTTGTCACCAGCAGATCGCCATCACCAGTTACAACGATCACAGCATCGCGGTGCCGGTCACCTTCTGCTTCGACGCCGACTTCCGCGACATCTTCGAGATCCGTGGCATGCAGCGGGCAAGACGCGGCGAACTGCGGCGGCAAGCCGATGACGGCCGGATTCGCCTCGTGTACCGCGGCCTAGATGATCAAGACCGCACAAGCACATTGACGCTAAATCACGCGATCTCAGAAGCTCAAGCCAACGCGAGCAGTTGTGAAATTCATATCGCACCCAAGCAAACGATCCGGCTTTGCCTCTGCATTGATTTCCGCGATGGTGGATCACCCGGCGAAGCGGGCAACCGCTTTGATGCCTCGCTGCAACGCACGATCGATCGCTTCCGAGACGCGCGTCAGTCCGCAGCCAATATTCAGACGAGCAACGAGCAGTTCAACCAGTGGCTTAACCGGTCGTTCTCCGACGTGCATCTGCTCGCGACCCCAACCCAAGCCGGGCTGTATTCCTACGCGGGCGTCCCATGGTTCAGCGCCCCCTTCGGCCGGGACGGCATCATCACTGCCCGGCAACTGCTCACCGTTGAACCGCAACTCGCCCGCGGTGTCCTCGCCTACCTTGCCGCCCAGCAAGCCACGGAGCCAGATGCCGCGAACGACGCAGAGCCCGGCAAGATCCTCCACGAGTCGCGCCTTGGCGAGATGGCCGCTCTGCGAGAAATCCCGTTCGCACGCTACTACGGCTCGATCGATTCCACCCCGTTGTTCCTGATGCTCGCGGGCGACTACCTCAAGCGGACCGGCGACCTCGACTTCATCCGCTCGATCTGGTCAAACCTTGAAGCCGCTGTGCAATGGATCCGCCGCTGGGGTGACCGTGATTCGGATGGCTTCATCGAATACCAGCGTGGCGCGGACACCGGTCTGCGAAATCAGGGCTGGAAGGACTCGGAAGACTCCATCAGCCATGCCGACGGCAGCCTCGCCACCGGCCCGATCGCACTGTGCGAGGTGCAAGGCTACGTCTATGCCGCGCTGCGCTCGGCTCAGCGCATCGCCTCCGCCATGGGCCGCCATGACCAGGCGACAACATTCAAGCGTGACGCCGAGCAGTTACGCAAGCGTTTTACAGAAGTTTTTTGGCGACCGAAGCTCGGCACATATGCCCTCGCGCTGGATGGCACCAAAAAACCTTGCGAGGTTCAGACCTCCAACGCCGGCCATTGCCTCTGGACCGGTATCGCCACGCCCGAGCACGCGGCATCGATCGCCCGTTCACTACTCTCGCCATCGTCTTTTAACGGCTTTGGGATCCGCACCCTGGATGAGAATGAAGCACGCTACAACCCGATGAGCTACCACAACGGCTCGGTCTGGCCGCATGACAACGCCATGATTGCGCTAGGCCTGGCCCGCTACGGACACACGGCCGAGGCCCTTCGCATCATGACCGGCCTATTCGACGCATCGATCTTCATGCCGATGCACCGTCTGCCCGAACTGTTCTGCGGTGTCACGCGACGAAACGATGAAGGGCCTACGCTATATCCCGTTGCATGCATGCCGCAGTCATGGGCCAGCGGCGCGGTCTTCGCTACGCTGGAAGCGGTGACCGGCATGTCGCTGTCGATCGACTCACGTACTGACCGGCCGACGATCCGCTTTAACGACTTGGCCCTCCCGCCGTACCTCCAGCACGTCCAGATTGATGGGCTTCGGGTAGGTGATGAATCCGTTGATTTGGAGCTACACCGCTATGACACAGACGTCGGCGTGCAAACCACCCAACGCTCACCACACGTCGATATTGTCATCACGAAGTAGTTTGCCGAAAGAGAAGCCATATGCCCCCGCAGCATGCAAGGCAGCCGTCATGAGCGAAGAAACCGCTGTCCCTGCCGCACGAAAGCCTTCCGCCCTCCTAAGGGACTGGAAAGCGCTGCTCGGGGGGCTAATGGTTTTTTTCGTGTTCTTCGCCTTGCCAGTGGGTTGGTCGCGGTTTGATCATTCGATGATCGAAGCGTTGGCGCTGACGAAGTGGTACGCACAGGAACACGTGCTGTTGTGCCTCGTTCCGGCGTTCTTCATCGCGGGGGCGATCGCTGTCTTCGTCGGCCAGAACGCGGTGATGAAGTACCTCGGCCCCACAGCATCCAAGCCGGTGGCCTACGGCGTGGCGTCGGTGAGCGGTACCGTCCTCGCGGTCTGCTCGTGCACGGTGCTCCCGCTCTTCGCGGGTATCTGGCGGATGGGCGCGGGGCTTGGCCCGGCCGTGGCTTTTCTGTATTCCGGGCCCGCGATCAACGTGCTGGCGATTGTGATCACCGCCGCGGTACTCGGCCCCGAACTCGCTGCGGCCCGCACGATCGGAGCGATCGCTTTCAGCGTCGTCATCGGCCTGGCGATGCACCTGATCTACTGCAAAGAAGAAGCACAGCGGGCAGTCAACGCCGAGGCGTTCGAAGGCGATGACCAAGCCCGGCCGCTCTGGCAGACCGGCCTCTACTTCGCCGCGATGATCGGCATCCTTGTGTTCGCCAACTGGGGCAAGCCGCAGCTTGATACGGG
>JARFRI010000355.1 GCA_029287335.1 Phycisphaera sp.
CCCCCCCCCCCCCCCCCCCCCCCCCCCCCCCCCCCCCCCCCCCCCCCCCCCCCCCCCCCTTTCAATCCCCCGCCGACCCCCCACATCTCCACTAGAGTTGGATCGTCGGCAGCGTCAGATGTGTATAAGAGACAGGCGTGATGTAGTCGGTCGCGCGTGGCAGGTGCGCCGGCTCGTCAGCGACCTTGATCCCCAACCGTTTGGCGTCTTCAATGAACGCGTCGCCATAAAACTTGGCGATGGCATAAGGGTCGTTGGGCTTGAGTTCAGAACCCTCGGGCAGCTTGCCGGACTTCTTCGCCTGGGCCAATCTCTGCCCCGCCGCGGCCATCTTGTCCTGCCCCCCGCCGTCGGCGTTGCTGTCGTCGGTCATGTGCCCGACATCCGTCAGGTTCATCACCTGCTTGACGTCATACCCGACCAGCTCAAGAAACCGCCGCAGCACATCCGCGAACAGAAACGACTTGAAGTTACCAATGTGCGCGTAGTCATAAACCGTCGGCCCACAGTTGTACATCGTCACCGTCGGCGGGTTCAGCGGCTCGAACGTCTCAAGCGACTTCGTCAGCGAATTGTAAAACTTGATCTCAGGGCGTGGCATGAGCGATAGTTTAAGCCAGCGGCTTATTCCCCGTTTGACGCGGCGTCCGCTTCGATCACTTTCTCGATCTTGACCCTCAGCACCTTCGTCCGCTCCGCATCGGTGACGGTCACGCGGTGGCCTTCGACTTCAAAGTCGTCGCCGACCTCGGGGATTCGGCCGAGCTGCGCGAACACCAGCCCGCCGACGGTGTCGTACTCGCGATCTTCGGGCAGGTCGATGTCCAGGTGGTCTTCAAGCGTAGGGATTTCCACACGGGCATCGACCTCGCAGATGCCTTGCTCGATATCTTCGATCGAGGGCTCGTCGTCGTCCTCTTCGTATTCGTCCTGGATCTCGCCAACGATCTCTTCGAGGATGTCTTCGATGGTGACCAGGCCCGCCGTCCCGCCGTACTCATCGAGCACGATCGCGATATGAACCTTCTTAAGCCTGAACTCGGCGAGCAGATCGATCACCGGCTTGGATTCAGGCACAAGGAACGGCTCACGGAGCAAGGCTTTGAGATTGAACGATTCCTCAGAGCCAACGAACGGGACCAGGTCGCGGACGTAGAGGATGCCCACGATGTTGTCCATCGATTCTTCGTAGACGGGGATGCGCGAGTGGCCGATCGCCAGGACCGCTTCGCGCACCTGCATCAGCCCGCCGACGCATTCCATCCCCTCGACATCGGTGCGTGGCGTCATGATCTCGCCGGCACTGCGATCGCCCAACTCGATGATCTTCTCGAGCATGTCGCGCTGGGCCTGATCGATCTCCTCATCGGTGTCGTGCTGCTCGATGGTGGAGAGGACCTCTTCGGAGAGGTCGTTGTCGTTGTCGCCGATGAGGTCGACGCCGGAGATGCGGCGGACCATCGGGTCGATCAAGTGCAGCGCAATGGCGATGGGCGTGAACACGACGGTGAGTAAAAGCAATAGCGGTGCCGAGACGGACAGCAGCGTCTCCCGGCTGTAACGCGCCCAACTCGTGGGGATCGCGACGATGAAGACGCTCAGCAGCAGCGCTGCGATCGCAAAGGCGACCGCATACTCAGACCAAGGCGGGCCGAAACTCCCTGATCGTTCGACCACCCGGAGGGTGCCCAGCGCGATCGCGGTGGCGAAAGTGATGCGCAGCACGCCGGTCATGAGCACCATGGCGTCGACGCGCTGGATAAAGCGCTCGGCCAGCTTGGCCTTGTCGGCTTCCTCAAGCCGTTCGGTCAGCCGACGGCGCGAAAAGGTCTTCAGTGCCGTGTGGCAGGCGGCGAAGTAGCAGCCCAGTAGGCAGGCGGCGATGATGAGCCAGGTAACGGGGTCCATTTGGGGATTGGGGTCCGGGGTCTAGGGGTTGGGGTGAAACAGCGGGCCGAAGCCGAGCTGCTTGAGCAGCGCATCTTCGCGGGCGTGCATGCGTTGGTAGTCGTCTTCGTCGTGGTCGTCTTCGCCCAGCAGGTGCATCAGGCCGTGGATAGCGTAGAGCAGTAGCTCGTGGCGTGTTTCGTGGCCGCGCTCGGCGGCTTGGCGTTTGGCTTGGTCGAGGCAGAGGATGATGTCGCCTTCGATCACGGTGGGTTGAGAATCCGACCCGGGCGTGGCATCGTTAGACCCGGGCGGTGAACCGCCCTCCGCCTGGTCCGCCAGGTCGAAGGTGAGCACATCGGTCGTGCCTGCGACGCCGGTGTACTGCTCGTGGAGCTGGGCCATCTCTTCATCCGCGACGATGACGAGGTTGAGCTGGGCCTGCACAACGCCGCAGAGCCCGATCGCCGCGCGAACCTGTTGCTCCAGCCAGTCTTCGAGCTGGGTGCCCGCGATGTCGGTGTGATAGACCGCCTCGACGTGGACCGTAGCGGCGCGATCCCCGGGGTTGGTTGGGCTAGAGTCGGGCTCGTCGGGGCCTGGACTGTCGGGCTGGTCTTGTGTCGTAGGTTCGGCGGGAGACACGTTGGCTCGCACGGAGGGTGAGGGATCGGGGTCAGTCGGCGTGGGGGCGGAGGCAGTCGCTTCGCTTGGTGAGGATGACACGGTTGCCACGCTCGTTGAAATCGACATCGGTCATGTACGCACGCATGAGCATAACACCGCGGCCGTTGGGTCGGCTGAGGTTTTCCTCGGCCGTGGGATCGGGTAATTCACCCGGCACAAAGCCCGGGCCCTGGTCCTCGATCTCGATGACCAGGCGGTCCTCATCGATGGCGAACTCGACGGTGACGGTTTTGTCTGGGTCGTTCTCGTTGCCGTGCTTCACAGCATTGACCAGTGCCTCATCCAGGGCAAGGCGTACCGCGAAGACGGCTTCGCGCTTGTAGCCGTGCTGCTCGATCGCCTCGACGATCTCCTGCTGCACTTGCGCGGCAGCAGCGTTCGTGCTGGGGATGGTCCATGTTTTGGCGTAGGAC
>JARFRI010000381.1 GCA_029287335.1 Phycisphaera sp.
CCCCCCCGCGCTCTACACTAGAGTTGGATCGTCGGCAGCGTCAGATGTGTATAAGAGACAGCCACTTGGTCTTGTTCTTGGAGAACATCGTCGCGACGACGGGGTTGATGTACGCCTCGACGGTACCGTTAGACAGGCCCAGCAGGAACGAGCCCCAGTAGAGCATCTTGTAGGCGAGATCGGTGTCGCCCTTGCCGCCGTCAGACACGAAGTACGCTGCGACGCCGACGACCGACCACACGAGGTAGCCGACGAAGGAGAAGCACATCGCGAACTTGTAGCCGATCTTATCGATGAACAAGCTGAAGATGATGATCGACACGGCGAAAGGCCAAATGCCGATACCCGCCAGTTCGCCGACCTGAGCCGGGTCGAGACCAAACTCGCCGCCCCACTCTCCAAGCAGGAAGAGTCGGGAAACGAACGCAAACGCGGTCGTGATCAGGGCGATGAAGCAGCCCCAGAACATCAGCTTGTCGTGCTTACTGATGGCTTGTCCACTTGCAGTGTCATTCATGATAAAAGTTCCTCTAAGCAGGCCAGGGTGGTCTTGAGCATTACCCAATTCGCGGCGGTCGCGGCGGTGAGCTCGTTAAGAATCGTTTCTCATCGTCGAGATACCCCATCTCGACGCAAAGTCGGTATACGTTGAACGCTGTACACCCTTGAGTAGGTTGCGAGATCGTACCTGAAGTAGCAATAACGGTCAATTTGAGTCGAACCGCGCTCGTCACAGCCCCAGCACATCATCGTGCGTTGAGCCAGCGATCGCCATGACCTCGCCGATCAGGTCCGCCGGCACGCCCAAATCTTCCAGCGTCGCCTGCAGGTTTTCCGCGACGGCGACGAAGTGGTCGTGATTCAACCCCTGCTCCGTGACGAGTTTGGCGTGCGCCGCCCGCATCGATTTGCCCGAATAGTTCACCGGCCCGCCGAAGGCGTACGTCAGGAACAGCTTCTGCTTGCCCCGCTGACGGTCCATGTCCACCGCGACGAAGAAATCCTTGATCCGGTCGTCGGCCAGGACCTTTTCGTAAAACTTATCGACCGCGGCGTCCACGGCGGGCTCGCCACCGATGCGTTCATACAGGCTGGGTTGATCAGACATGTGCAGGCTCCTTGAGGCAACAGGGTTGAGAAATAGGCACCTGCACTATAACGAATCGTTCACAGCGATCGCGTTCGTTAATACCAACGCCACCACTTACGCTTGCGCTCGGCACGGTCCTTGCGGATCTCGCATCGCCAATCCACCGCCCCGGTATCCGGCGCACTGCCCTGCAAGATCGTCTTGACCTTCGGCTCGATCGCGCGGTAATGCCACATCGGGTCGGGGTCCAACGCCTCGCCGAACTCATTCAGAAAGATGAAGCGGTACTGGCTGGGCAGTTCGCGGTTGAAGGCCGGCTCAAGCCTGCGCACCTCAACCGTGACACGCATCGGCCGACCGTTGTCTTCGGGCACAACGATCGGGGCATCGACGTAGAAGTCGTTGTCCAGCCAGCCGAAGGTCACGACCTTCGGGTACTTCGCGTCGGGGATCGGATCGACATCGGCGTGGCCGGGCGTGTAGCAGCCGGTCATCAGCAGCACAGCAGCGAGCATCGGCAAAGTCATTGTGAGTTTCATGGCAAGTTCCCTTCTTGGGTGGGTTCAACGGGTGGTTCAATCGAAGTGGGGTCCAGGTCGCGGTCCGTCGGGACGCGCAGGTAGTGAAACGCCGCCTGATTCGTCAGCGGCGGATCGAGGCTGCGCAGCGTCGCGCCGCCCGGCGGCCAAACGTCGGGCAGGTCGATCGTGATGTCCGTGTCCGGCTCGGTCACGTTCAGTGCCGCAACAAACAAGCGCTGCGGCAGCACATCGCAGTAGTCGGTGTTGGCCTTGGCGGTGCCCTTGAACAGCAGGCCCAGCGCCGCGATGCCCGCGCCGATCGCCGCGGTCTCCCAGTTGCCATCGTCCGCTCCCTCGGCCAGCACGATCACACCGCCGGCAATTAACACATTGCCAATCACGTTCTTCGCGATCCGCACATCTTCAAGGTTGTTCCAGCGGTGGTCCATCGCCATGGCGTTGACGTTTGTGATCGCGGGCAATTCAACCGGCGATTGTCCGACCACGCTTAACCGGGCCGGCGTGCCTGTCGTGTCGATCGGCTGGTAGCGCGACAGCGCCCCGCCCGGCCCCGTCGCGATCTTCCTCGGGCCAAGCCCATCGGCAACCACCACGATCGTGTTGTAATCACCCGCGCGCAGCTGATCGATCAACGGCCGATGTGCTGGGCTCAGCTTCACAACGCGATTGAAATAGTCGCTCGCCTCGGCGTCTCGGCCAAGCTGCTGACTGGCGATCCCGTGAAGCAGGTAGGCAAGCGTAAAGTTGTTTTCCTCTGCGATGTAGCCGTTGTCCAGGTATTCATCGCCGGAGTCGTACTCGGTGTCGCCGCGCTGCTTGGCTTCGTAGGCCGCGGCGCGTCGGGCGATCTCTTGGGTATCGATGCGCCGCTCCGGCTCGCCCTCTTCTTCTGGCTCAAAGTCGCGCAGGTAAAACAGCGCATTACCCGCTGCGGCCCGCGCGTTGTCCCAGCTGCCTTGGGCAGCCTGCACAAAGCCGTAGTACACCAGCGCCATCGCCTGCTCGAACGGCTCGCCCTTCCAGACCTTCACCCCTTCGGTCAGCACGACCGACCGCACCGTCTTGTCCTCGTTCAGGCCTTGGGTCCGCAGCACGTCGTACACCTCCGCGAACCAACGCTCGGCCCGCACCGGGTCGCCCGCATCCAGATTCAACACCCCCGCCCGCATCCGATCCAGCATGTACCGCCGCTCGCTCAGGTCATCCTCGACCTGCGACTCGACCAGGTCCCGCGCCCCAGCGAAATCTCCCACACGCATCTTGCCGTGCGGCGAAGGCTCGAAATCACTACGACAACCAGTCCCCGCGAATAGGGCCAACGCGACAAGCAGAAAAAACGGTGTCAGACACCGTTTCCCTGTCCATGTTGGTCGCGCATCAAACATTTCTAGTCTCTTACGCTGCCCGTTGCCGTGCGCTTGAACTCGAACGTGTCCAGCCAGACCGGCTCGTTCGTGTTCAGGTCCAGCATCTGGAACTCGCACGCATACACATCCGTCCGCCCATGGCCTTCCTTGCCGACGCGGGTGACCGAGCGGAAGGTCGAGGTGATCGTGTGGGTCACGCCGCGCTCGCTGCCAAAGCCTTTGTCCGCGCGTTCCGCATTGAGCGTGCCGCGCTGATCGATCGCGTACTGCGCCGGGATCACAAACGCCACCCGCTTATCGTCCCACAGCGAGTTGATCGGCTGGGCCCCGCGGACCATCGCCACCACGCCCCACTGCTCGCCCTGCGTCATGATCTCGCTGGACAGGTTCAGCACCTTGTCGAACGACACGACCCAAGGCTCACTGCTCGGCGACCGCTCCGCAAACGCCTTCGACTGACGCAAGCTCTGGGCCATCGCGTCGGTCATC
>JARFRI010000057.1 GCA_029287335.1 Phycisphaera sp.
TCTTCAACATCTACGTCTTCAACCGCATGCGCAAGAACGCAATCTATGAAACCGCGCCACCGCCCATCGAGCCAGACGAAGAGCTAGTTCTAGAACCCGCGACGTAGTTTGTCGCCAGTCCGTGGCCGGGCACACCTGACTTCCGGAGCAGGGTGCCCGGCTCTTCTCGATCAAACCAAAACCATCCGCCCCGCGAAAACCCGCGATGAACGCCCCACACAACACCATCAACCCGCAGCAAGATGCGAAAGACAGCCGACGGCACCCGCGCTGCATGGATTGCGGGTATCGGCTGGTCGGGCTCAACGAGCCGATCTGCCCCGAGTGTGGCCGAGCGTTTAATCCGGCCAACGAAAGCACGTTCAGCCGAAAGCCGCCGTTCATCTGGTACCTCTACTGGTGGCCCGGCGCGCTGCTCGCGCTCGGCGCGGGCTTTGCCTGGTGCATCGCGTTCTACATCAATCAGGAACTGGGCTGGGGCCTGTTCATCGCCGTGCCGTTTATGGTCGGCGCGCTGGTGGGGTATCGGCCGTCACCCAAGCGGGGCGTCGGGGTCGTACTGCTGAAAGTGGTGGGCCTGATCTGCATGCTGTTCCTCGTCGCGCTGCTGATGCTCGGCGAACTGGCGGGCGTGTTCTGCGGGGTCATCCTGATCGCCATCTTCTTTGTCCCCACCCTTGGCGGGTTCTACTTCGGGATCTTCGGCTCACGCATCCTCGCCGCCATACTCAAGACCACACGATTTAGCCAACGCGAACACCTGCCCATCATCCTCGGCCTCCTGCTCCTGCCCGGCATCGCACACCTCGCTCAGCGCGCCCTGGCCCCGCCCATCCAAATCGAAACCGTGCAGACCGAACAACTCCTACCCTTAGGCAAGATGCAGGCATGGGACCGCTGGGTCTTCTACGAAGAGATCAAGCACGACCGCCCACTACTTCTCAAACTTGGCCTGCCCACACCAAGCCACGTCGAGGGCAAGATCCAAGCCGTCGGCGACCAACAGGTCTGCGTCTACACCGGCGACGCCCGGCTCGTCAAAAAGGCCACCCACGTCGTGCCCGGCGAGATCCTCGCCTTCGACGTCATCAAGCAAGAACACTTCGAAAACAACTCGATCCGCCTGATCGACGGTGCCTTCGACTTCGAGCCCATCACGGACACTCAGACCCGCGTCACACTCACGACGCGCTACGTGCCGAAGCTGCGCCCGCGCATCCTCTGGCAGCCGATCGAACACACCTTCGGCCACGAGCTGCACCTCCACGTCCTCAAGGGCATGATCGAGCCGACCGTGATAAAGGCCTCCGCGCAAAGCAAAGGGGGCGAGCGATGACGCGCGTCAATCTCTCAACACGATGGGCTGTGAACGCCCAGACGAGTGTGCAACTCGACGCCAGCACCGAAGAGGTCTGGGCCGTCATGCAACGGTTTGATCGCTTCATCGCCGCCGACCCGTACCACGCACGCGTGACCGACGAGCAGGGCAACCGCCTCGACACGCTTCCGCCGCGCGGCACAGCCATACGCATCGGCCACGGCATCGGCGTCACCTGGTTCGACCGCGTCGGCACACTCGTCCGCGTCGTGCCCGGCAAGACCATCGCCTTCACCGACCTATCGAAGCGCGGACGCAACCTCGGCTTCCCCCACCTCTACCACTACACACTCAAGCCCATCAGTGAAGAGGTATGCGAACTGATCCTCGCCGTGCGCGGCAGGTGGTCCGCACGATGGATGCCACGCCCCTTGGTCCGCGCTTGGCTCGCATGGGTCCTGATCCAAGCCCGCTGGTCCCTGTTGTTACACACCACCCACGAAATCAATCGCGACAGAAAGCTCCGACGTACTAGCGATCCAGCCCCGCAACGAAAGGCGGTCCCCGAATGAAAACCCCCAAACAACTCACCGTCCTGTACGACCCGACCTGTGGTTTCTGCGTGCGTTGTCGCCAATGGCTTGACAAGCAGCCCAAGCTGATCGCGATGCGGTTTCTGCCTCAGGGTTCAAGCAAACAACAAACGCTCTACCCCAACTTGCAATACCTCACCGACGCGCAGGGCCGACCCGAAGAACTCATCGTCATCGACGACACCGGCAAGGTCTACCGCGACGACAAGGCCTGGGTGATGTGCTTTTACGCGCTGCGTGGGTATCGCCCGCTAGCCATGCGTCTGGCCAAACCGGGCATGGCCGGGCTGGCGCGCAAGGCCTACGCCGCGATCAGCACCAACCGCCGCGCGATCTCCGCGCTGCTGGGGATGAAGGGCGACAACGACCTGCGCACCGAGCTCCAGGCCGACCCCGACGTCCCGCACTGCAACAACGCGCTGTGCGCGCTACGCGAGGCGAAAGCCAAGGTCGCGGTGCAGGAAGGGGGCTGACGATGGGCGAGTTTCTGCTACTGATTGCGTTTGTAGTTTGTGCACTAGGTGCAGGATTTCTTCTGCTCATCTCATTCTTCTTACTCCCATGGGCAAGAAGACGCTTTGGCAGTTGGGCCCTTGCTTTAATCCCGCTCTCGACCTTCGCGGGAGCATTCTTCGGCTGGGCCATCCTGCTGATGTTCATCAAGGCAATTGAAGTCTGATGTATTCACCATGTTTTGCTGTGCCTTCCCATTTTGTATTGCCGGATCAATCCTGATGGTGCTACTCACGATGACCATCACTCCGCGAATGAGTGAGGAATGGGGCGGATGGGCGTTACTACTTATTCCATTAAGCGCAATCATCGGCGTCTATCTGGGCTTAGAGATGATGTTCTTGTTTTTTAGATTGATTTAAGCATGATGAAGCAGCCCAGACCTTACGCGCGAATTATCAGGAGATGCTTCGTTTTGACGATGGGTCTATGGTCTGCAGCAAATTGGTGCTGGCTACTACTTGTGTTTATCGGGATGTATGGGGATATCCATACGTTCTACGTCGAACTTGGCGATGGCGTAAACTGGTTGTATCACTACAACTTTGTCTTGCTCATACCGGCAAGCATGGTCGTATTTACAACCACATGCCTAGTCGGCCTGCTGCGTTACCGATTCAATTTTCGAGATCAACCACCCCGCTAAAGCGAGCTTCACCATTCTTCCAGGTTCGTCGCGCCGGCCGTCGGCGTAGAACAAGATCGGCTCGATGTCTGTTGAATCCATCGTCTGCAGCGGGTTCGCGAGGATCGCATCGACCTTCTTCCGCTGCATCTTCTCGACGGCACGCGTCTCCAGTACCAAGGGGTCTTCCAAGGCGAAGGCGATAATCGTTTGATCGTCGCGTTTGATCTTCGCACAGCCCGCAACCAAGTCGGGTGTCGGCTCCAGCTCGATCTTCAAACCCTCACCACGCGGCGTCTTTCCCTTAATCAGCGTGGCGGGGCGGTAGTCAGCCACCGCCGCAGCCTTGATCAGCACATCGCACTGTGGAAAGTGCTCGGCCAAGAGCGCTTCGAGATCGGCCGTCGTGTTAAATCGAATCACATTGACCCGCTCGGCCACGCTCGGCGGGAGCAGCACCGGACCAAGCAACAGCGTCACGTCGTGCCCAGCCGATGAAGCAGCCTCCGCCAATGCGAACCCCATCTGCCCGCTGGAGCGGTTGGAGATGAAACGAACATCGTCGATGGGTTCGCGGGTGGGCCCCGCTGTGATCAGGATGCGCATGTCGGGATAGAGCTTGGAAACGAGAGGGATTATTCCGGGAAGTTTAAACGCTCAGGGCCGATGGTCACGGCCGTGATGTCTTTGACTAAGCGATCGGCCACAAAACGGTTCACATCTTCGAGTGTCACACTGTCCACGCGCTCGGCCAGTTCGGCGAGCGTGCGCGGTCGGCCGTGTACGTACAGGTCGGCTGCGATCGCCCCGGCGCGTGCGCCGGTGGATTCGCCCTGCATGATGAGGCGGGCCTTCGTGCCGACCATCGCGCGTTGCAGCTCGTCTGCCTCGACGCCTTGTGCGATACGGCGGAGCTCGCCGACGAACACGTCCAGCGTTTCCTGGGCACGCGGGGTCGTCGTCCCGGCATAGCCCAGCACCGCACCACGATCGCGCATCCCGGCATAGCTCGCGTAGACCGAATAACACAGCCCACGCTTCTCGCGGACCTCGGTAAACAGTCGGCTCGACATCCCGCCCGACAACACCGACACCGCGGCGCGCTGTAGCATCGACGCTTCATCCGGGTCGGCCGGCGCGTCGTAGGCCAGGCCGATGTGAACCTGCTCGGTCTGCGCCTCCAGGTGCGTGTAGCCCCTCGGCCCATCCTTGGTCGGCTTCACGTCGTCGGCAGCGCCGGACCACGCAGACGTCAACTCGCCGACCGTGTCGCGCAGCTTGTCCCAGTCGAGCTGCCCCGCAAAAGCGAGGATCGATCCGCCCGCCACGACGCCGCTTTGCCAGTACGAACGGACATCCCCCAGCGTCAAGGCCTTGAGGTGCTCGGCGATGCCATCGCTGGGCCGGCCCAAAGGCTCGGGGAAGTGGTTCTGCCTCAGCGCAATCATCGCCCGGCGCTGCGGGTCGTCCTCCAGCGCCGCGATCTCCTGCAGGCACAGGTCGCGCGACGGCTCGAGTTCCTTTTCATCCAGGTTCGGCGACAGGGCTTGGCTCAGTAGCAGCGGCAGGGCCGCGTCGAGGTTGTCACCGACGAGCGTGGCGCCCAGGCGCATATGTTGATTGCCCGCGCTGACCGAGCGGTGGACGCCGAGCGTGTCGAGTGCTTCGTTGAAGTCGCGCGAAGCCTGCCCGCCTGCGCCGCGCGAGAGCAACTCGGCCAGCAGCGGGGCGACGCCCTGTTGTGCTTCGGGCTGACGCGCAACGCCGGCCGGTGTGAGCAGGGTCATCGCCAGCGAGCGGACAGCGGCCATCGGCTCGGCGACGAGGGTCAGGCCATTAGAAAACGTGTGGGTATGAATCTCCGGCATAGGCCGAAGATTGTACCGGGACGGCAACGCAAGGCCCTTGTGGGCTCACACCGAGGCCCGTTGGCACAGGCCGATCAACTCATCGACCTGCTGCTGAATCGCCTGGGTGACTTCGAGCGCGTCGGTCATATCGATGAGGCGTTCGAGCTCGCCAGCGGTCTGTGAGATCGGCTCGAAGCCGTAGCCCGTCGCAGCGCCCTTGAGCTGGTGGGCAACCGTGCGCAAACCGGCGATATCGTTTGATTGCGAGGTGGTTTGGATCGTCGTGATCCGCTCGTCGATTTCATCGACAAAGAACTGCACCAGCTCGGCCATATCAGGGTCGCTCGAAAGCGTGCTGACAAGCGGGGCGGCTGGAGATGGGTTTGATTCAGGAGATGAGTGAGACATAGGGACCTCTGCGTGTCCCCCCGCTAAAAAATGAGACAAGCGACGGAATCTATATCGACCGATCCCCTGGCGTTTCTTAATCCGATCATCTAGTCGCTGCTGAGCTTCTGCAGCGTCGGGCGTGCTTCCACGTCTAAATCTGCGTCTACAGCGACTAAAGCCGGTTCGTCTGCAACAACTGACTGAGCAGGTTTTTTCAAAATTGGGGCGATCACCTGATTAACCTGCGAAGTCGAATCGGCGGTCGAAGTCGTGTCTGAGCGCGGTTGCTTGGCCGTGATCAAGTCGGTCGCTGGTGCGCCTTGCTCGACCACCGGCTCGGACCAGGTCTTGTTGGCCATGGCCGCGTACTGCCGCGCGGGCGTCTGGCCGAGGACGTGGGCCAGGGGTTGTCGGCTCGTATCAGGGATCACATCGAAGCCGGACAGCGCGCTGCCGTTGATGTCGTTGTACAGCGCTAAGGTCAGCGCTTCGCTCGAAGCGGGGGCGACCCGCGCACGGAAGGTGCCCGTCGTCGGGTTGTACCAGAAGCCCGCTTGAAGCTCGCTCGAAACCACCGGGTCCGGCGGATGCTCGCCAAGGTCGCCCGGCGGCGCTAAATCAATCCACGGCCGATCACCCTCTAACAGCACGTTCGTCGGCACATGCTCGCCGAACCATTCCCGATGCAAATGCACCAGCAATACGTCACGACCGGCCATCGCCGACTCCACCGCCGTGTGATACGCCGCCTGCTCCTGTAGCTGCTGCAGCGCCCCGCGGACCGCCTCGGCCTGACGTGCGCGGTGCTGTCGGCTGTTGTAGAGATACAGCCCGCCAGCCACCACCGCCACGAGCATCAAGCCAATCATGATGTCGATAACGATCCGCATGGCAAGGCCCTTGAGAGTCACGCAGACGCCGGCCACACACCTCGTGCAAGCAAACGTCAACACGACTTCATCGACCCAATAACACGCACCGATCCCCACCAACCCGCCCAAGTCCATGTGATCGCCCAATGGCGGGCCCTACAACCGCTACCGCCCACGCAATCAAACCCGCCCACGAAAAAACCCCGCCGATGAAGCGGGGCAATGGCGACGACAGGACTCGAACCTGTGACCCGGGGCTTATGAATCCCCTGCTCTACCAACTGAGCTACGTCGCCGAAGATTGAGAACGCGGCATTGTAGCTGACCGCCGATCCTTGGCAAGGGGCATGGAGTAAGAGTTGGGAGGGAGAGTTGAAAGTTCGGAGTAAAACTAGAGCAACCGCATGAACTTTCTCTTCCGACTCACCCTCTTGCTCTCAGCTCTCCCTACCCCTTCTGAACCCCGATCGAGCACACCTATTTTTGACCCCTATATCTGCCCGCCGCCGATACCAGTTGGCAGGGCAAGGAGGCCCCCCGGCATGGCCAAGGAAGCAATGCTTAAGCACGGCCCGTGTCCGTTCGTCGAACAAGGCGACGGACGATGCAGTTGCCGGATGACCAAACAAACCCTCGCCCAGGCATTCGACTTCTGCCTGGGAGGCAGGCACTTTACCTGCAAAACCTACCACGCCATCAAGTGGGAACGCCAGGCCCAAAGCGATGACTCAACGACCCAGCTTCAACCCGGCACCACGGCACCAATCCCCCACCAGCCGAAACGCCATCCAGGCCACCCAATCACGCCCGCTGCGCGCCTCGGCAACGCCGACCAACAGGCCGTCGCCTAGCCGACCCAACCCCAACAAGACCCGCAAGCCCTCGCGCTTCGAGGCACCGGTCCGCGACTTCCTCACCTACTGCAAGGTCGAGTGCGGCTTCGCACCCGCTACCCTCGCCGCCTACGCAGGCGACATCCGCGACCTCTGGGTCGAACTGGCCCAAATGGCCTGCACCTCCTGGGAAGACCTCACCCACGAGATCATCACCGAGCACCTCAAAAACCTCCGCGACCAGCGCGGCCTCGAACTCTCCACCATCGCCCGCCACGTCGCCACCATCCGCGTCTTCTGCCGATTCACCCACACCGCTGGCACCATCGAAGACAACCCCGCCGAGTGGCTCGAACAGCCCGAGACCTGGCAAAAGCTCCCCACCGTCATGCACGACGAGCAGGTCAGACAGCTCCTGGCCGCACCCCAGCCAAGCGACGCGCTCTACCTCCGCGATGTCGCCTTGCTCGAGCTGCTCTACGCCGGCGGACTCCGCGCCTCCGAACTCGCCGACATGGACCAAAACGCCATCCACTTCGAGCTGGGCGTCTGCCGAATCATGGGCAAGGGCAACAAAGAACGCCTGGTCCCCATCGGCCGACCCGCCCTGCGAGCCGTCCAACGCTACCTCGACGAGCTCCGACCCGACCTCGAAAAGCCCGGCGTCTCCGGCGAACGCATCTTCCTCTCCCGAACCGGCCAACCCATCACCCGCGTCGTCGTCTGGCAGGTCGTCAAGCGCCACGCCAAACGCGCCGGCCTCAAGGACGTCCACCCCCACACCCTCCGCCACTCCTTCGCCACCCAGATGCTCGCCGGCGGGGCCGACCTCCGCGTCGTCCAGGAACTCCTGGGCCACTCCAACATCAACACCACCCAGATCTACACCCACGTCGACCGCTCCCGCCTCAAAGACGTCGTCAGCCGATTCCACCCCCGGCCGTAGCCTGCCCCAAAAAGCGCGACGATGGCACCCCCGCTCACGGCTCAAAAAGGCCGATTTATCGCAATCTTAACACACAACTCACAAT
>JARFRI010000115.1 GCA_029287335.1 Phycisphaera sp.
CCCCCCCCCCCCTCACCCTGAGACCGCCACCCCCGACATCTACACCGAGCACTAGTCGTCGGCAGCGTCAGATGTGTATAAGAGACAGGTACAGGCCAGCGCCTTTCATGAAGTCACGGCCGACGAGTTTGCCGTCGACGATCTTGGTTGCTGTGTCAGTTTTCCATTTACGTCCGGGGCCCTTGGGCTGAACGATTGGGTAAGGGAACTTAACTGTCGGGGCATCCACGAGCGAACCAAGTGCCTTCTTCTCGTCTTCCGTCAGTGTGGCGACCGCCTGTGCGCGGATCTTGTTTAAGGCATTGGCGTATGAGTTGCCGCCGCCGGAGAGAGACGCGAGGTTGAGCCAGGAGAAGTAGGCCTGTCGTGTCGTCGGGGTCCATCCCTCGGTCATGTTCCGGAGCATGAACGCGATGCCCAACTCGACCGACGGCGGAGGGTTTTCTTTCATCGCAAGGATCGCTGCGCCGTAACGGTCGTTCTGTGCCGCCAGGTCAAGCCAAGGCGGGGTGGGCGTCTGCACGCTATTCATCAGGTCCAGCGCGAACTGGATCACCGTCGGGTCATTGAGCGCGACACGCAGGCGGACGATCTCGGTATTGACCGGCAGGCTCTCGCTTGGCAGGAAGCCTTCGAGCTTGGCGAGCAGCGCGTCTTTCTGTGCAAGGTGTTTGGGATCGTAACTGACGACCTGCTTCCGCTTGTCAACCTCGGCCTTGCGGTACATGGCGACCGCTACTGAACGCATCCATGCAAGCTTTTCGACTTCGGACTTGGGCTCGGCACCCAGCAGGACTTCCATCGCGGCGGGGTGCTTGTGTCGTGCCAAGGCCAGGCCGGCCATGATGCGCGTCATCGCGTCGGTTTCGTCTTTGGCGTTCTTGGCGTAGCTCGGTGCGGGCTGGTGTTCGAGTGCAACACGGGCAGCGAAGCGGACGAAGCGATCATCGTGGTCCAGGTTTTCCCAGATGAAGTCGAGCTTATCAGCTGGCGCATCGGGCGTGTGCAGGGTCTCGAGTTCTTTGCGGAGTTGAGCGAGTTCGGTCAAGGGTTTGACCTCGGGGACGGTCTTGTCGTTGACGCCGTAGTACGAGACGCGGTAGAGCGATGAGTCGCCGCGCCGGCCGCCTGCGGTGAAGTACATGTTGCCGTCATCGCCGATGGCGACATCGGTGACGGGCAGGGGCTTGCCCATGACGAAGGGCTCGATGGTGCCGGTGTAGGTCGCGCCGTCAGGCTCGATGTGCGCGGCGTAGATGGTGCCGTAAGTCCAGTCCAGGACGAAGAGGGCGGATTGATACTTGGTTGGGAAGTTCGCGCCGGTGCCAAAGGTCACGCCGACGGGTGAGCCGGGGCCGATGTCAATGACGGCGGGGAGCGAGTCTTCGTAGTAGGTCGGCCACTTGCCCGAGCCGTTGCGCCAGCCGAACTCCGAGCCGCTGACGGCATGGTTGATGCGGGTGGGGCGGTACCACGGCTGGCCCAGGTCCCATTCCATGTCGGCGTCATAGGCGAAGACTTCGCCGTTGGGGTGGACGCCGATGTCGTATTGGTTCCGGAAGCCGGCACTGATGAGCGTGACGTCGCCGCCGTCGGGATTGACGCGGACGATCCAGCCGCCGGGGGCCCTGACGTTGGAGGCGTGACCTCGGCCGTCGGGGTTCTGTGGCAAGACGTGGTCCTCATCCCACAAGCCTTCGACAGGTCGGCTCGCGTCGAGCTTGGCGGGCAGCGGGCTCATGTTGCCGGCAACCAGGAAGAGGCCCTTGCCGTCGGGTGTGGGGACGATGGCGTGGGTGCTGTGCTCGCCGCCGCCGTAAATGTTCAAGAGCTGTTCTTTGGTATCGAGCAGGCCATCGCCATCGCTATCGGTGACGCGCATCAGGCCGTTACCTTTGCCCGACTCCATGACGTAGAGCGCGCCGAAGGCGTAGCACACGCCTTGGGCGCCGTTGATCTTCACTGGTTGCGGGATGACCTCGGTGACGCCGTCGTGGTCGTCCACCGCGGGGGGCTTGATTTGATAGAGCGCTTGGCCGCCTTGGTTGTATTGGTCGGTGGCGTAGAGCGTGCCGTTAGGTCCTGCTGCGATCGCGACCCATGAGCCTTGCTTGTCTTTGGGTACGTCGTAGAGCTTCTCGACGAGGAAGCCTTCCTTAACGGTCAGGCCTTCGGGGGCGCGGGGGTGGTCCGGTGCCGGTGGTTCGGGCAGCAGCTTAACTTCGGGTTCTTCAGCCGGCTTTTCGATCTTGGCCGAAGTCTGGACCGTGCTGGAGCCTTCCGGGCTGGTGTCTTCGTCAGACTCACCTTCGCCGCCGCAGCCAGGTAGGAGCAGTAGCGAGGCTAAGAGTAACGCGGCGAGGCGATTATCAAGCAGGGCAAGGGGCGGACGCTTCATCATAAGTTGGCTCTTCGAAGGGAAAATGTCTCTTTGTCTGTTGTAGCTAGACGCCTTTGATCTCGGCGAATTAATCACGAATCATATAAGAAGTCACGTCATTACGATAGGCTCGAATAACGCGCAGGGCAGGTGGCTAAATTGCGCTGATTGAGTATTTCTGCGATCCCAACGGCTTGTGCGTTGCTTTCCACGACCACGAACAGGGCCGACCCCGAGCCGGTGAGCCGGGGCTCATGTCCCAAAGTATTGATTGTTTGGATCGTCGCAGTGATCGTCGGGCATACCGCCATGGCGGCTTGGGTCAGGTCGTTGTAAGCCGGTGGGATCGCGTGGGCGCAGGACCAATCCTCAATGAGTTGATCGTCAATCGCTGCGCGGCGATCGGCGGCTGCTTGGTCAAACGCTCGGTACACCGCCGGCGTTGGGCAGGTGCCATCGGGGAAGACGAGCACGCAGTGCAGGTCGGGCAGGCTGGTTATGGGCTCAATGATTTCACCGAAGCCGGTGACCAGTGCCGCGCGTTGCACGTTTAGGGCATGCACCAGGAAGGTCACATCAGCTGCAAGCGATAGGGAGTAGCTTAGGAT
>JARFRI010000141.1 GCA_029287335.1 Phycisphaera sp.
ACCGAAAAGATGGTCAATCAGTCGCTTGAAAACAGCGACGCGGCGAAGAAGGTTGCAGAGGTCAAGAAGCAAATCAAGCAACTCGAAGACCAGGCTGTTCCCGTCCTGATCATGAAAGAAGCCGCCGAGCCCGTGCCTGCATACGTCTTGGAACGCGGCGCGTACGACAAGCCCATTACGGACACGGTGATCGAGCGTAAGCCCCCGTCGATGGTGGACCTGCCGATGCCCGAGGGCGCACCGAACAACCGCCTTGGCTTTGCGCAGTGGCTCACGCAAGATGAGCACCCGCTGACGGCGCGTGTCCACGTCAACCGTCTTTGGCAGATGCTCTTTGGCACCGGGATCGTCAAGTCCGTCGAGGACTTCGGCAGCCAGGCCGACTGGCCCAGCCACCCGAATCTGCTGGATTACTTGGCCGTTCGGTTTACCGAGTCGGGCTGGGACCAAAAGGCACTGATCAGAGACATCGTGACCAGCGCGACCTACCGTCAGCAGGCGACACGCAACGCCGAGGCCGAGGAGATCGACGCGGACAACCGCCTGCTAAGCCACTTCCCGCGTCAACGACTCAAGGCCGAGTTCATCCGCGACCAGGCACTGGCCGTGGCGGGCCTGCTCAATGACGAAATCGGCGGCCCCAGCGTCAAGCCCTACCAACCCGGCGACCTTTGGAACGAGGTGGCGATTGGCGGGACGAACACCGGCCGATTCCAACGAGACAGCGGCGACGCGCTGTACCGGCGCAGCATGTACACCTTCTGGAAGAAGACCAGCCCGCCCGCGCAGATGCAGATCTTCAACGCCCCGACGCGCGAGTTCTGCACCGTCGGCCGAGACACCACCAACACGCCCCTGCAGGTGCTGACCCTCTGGAACGACGAACAGTTCCTTGAAGCGGCCCGCGTACTGGCCCAGCGAACCCTGGCCGAGTCGAACGACGACGCGAAGCGACTCGAATTGATCTACCGCCGATGCACAGGCGATGTGCCCGACGCAGACGAGTTGGCGGTCCTCCAGGATGTGCTGGCGTACTACCGCGAGCGTTACGCCGGGTCTGCCGAAGACGCCAAGGCCCTGCTGACTCAGGGCGAGTACCCACTGCCCGAAACACACGACCCGGCCGAACTGGCGTCGTGGATGATGGTTGCGTCCACCGCGTTGTCGCTGGACGAAACAATTGTGCGAGACTGATTGAAACAGATTGATTAAGACTGCCGGGCCGACCCGGAGAAATAGCGAGCGTTTGCCATGAGCCAAAACCCCCTTGAAGAACACTTCCTGAAGCTGACCCGCCGACAGTTTTTCGGTAAAGCCGCGACCGGCTTCAGCGCGGGCATGGGTATCACCGCGCTGGGCAGCATGCTCAACAACAGCGCGAGTGCCGCCCCCCTGCTAAGCAGCGGCGGCTCGCTTGGTCGACCCCACATCGCGCCCAAAGCCAAGCGGGTGATCTACCTGCACATGATGGGCGGGCCTTCGCAACTGGACCTGTGGGACCACAAACCCGATCTACACAAGTACCGCGGCATGGACCTGCGCAGCGACGAGTTCAAAGACCTCTACAACAACCAGCGCATCACCGGCATGACCTCGGGCCAGTCCACCCTGCCCATCGCCAACTCCGTGTTCAAGTTCAACAAGCACGACAACGGCGGCGACGGCGTCTGGATGAGCGAACTGCTGCCACACACCGCATCCGTCGCCAACGAGCTCTGCGTGATCAAGTCGATGTACACCGAGGCGATTAACCACGAGCCCGGCGTCACCTACCTGCAGACCGGCAGCCAGATCCCCGGCCGACCCTCCATGGGCGCTTGGCTGAGCTACGGCCTGGGCACGATGAACGAGAACCTGTCGTCCTTTGTTGTGCTCATCTCCAAGGGCGTTGGCAATATGCAGGCGCTCTCCGACCGCCTATGGGGCTCGGGCTTCCTGCCCAGCGAGCACCAGGGCGTCCGCTTCCGTGGTGGAGCCGAGCCGGTGCTATTCCTCAAAGACCCCAACGGCGTGACGCGCGAAGACCGCCGCAAGATGCTCGACGCGACGGCCAAGCTCAACGAGATGGCCTTCGAGAAATCGCTGGACCCCGAAGTCAACGCACGTATCGCGCAGGGCGAGATGGCTTACCGCATGCAGATGTCCGTGCCGGACCTGACCGACTTCAGCGATGAAGACGAAGCCACGCTCGAGATGTACGGCCCGGATGTGAAGAAGCCCGGCACGTACGCCAACAACTGCCTGCTCGCCCGACGCATGGCCGAGCGAGATGTCCGCTTCATCCAGCTCTACCACCGCGGCTGGGACCAGCACGGCAACCTGCCCAAGGACCTTCGCGGCCAAGCTAAGCAGATCGACCAGCCCCAAGCGGCGTTGATCAAGGACCTCCGCCGACGCGGCCTGCTCGACGACACCCTCGTCGTCTGGGGCGGCGAGTTTGGGCGCGGTGTCTACAGCCAAGGCGCGTTGTCGAACACGAACTACGGCCGGGACCACCACCCCCGCTGCTTCACCATGTTCATGGCCGGCGGCGGGACCAAGCCCGGCACCGTCTTTGGCAAGACCGACAAGCTCGGCTACAACATCGTCGATAAGGACGGCATGCCGCTAACCAAGCTCGACCAACACCACACCCACCCCGACGCGGTCCACATCCACGACCTGCACGCAACCATGATGGACCTCATGGGTATCGATCATGAACGCCTGACCTTCCGTTTCCAGGGCCGACGCTATCGCCTGACCGATATCGAAGGCAGAAAGATGAGCGAGCTCATCTCGTAAGCCATGCGTTTTGACGCGAACTTTTCATAGATCACTGATCCGAGCCATGACCGCGATCTGCGTCTTGCTTGATCAGATCGATCGCCTGCTTACAACGCGCCAGCCGACGGTTCTCCGCAAGCGAGGCGTAG
>JARFRI010000155.1 GCA_029287335.1 Phycisphaera sp.
GCCTTTGATTTGCCCGGGCAACTTCATAAAAATCACCAGCCCGATGACCGCGATGAGCGTGGTGATCGAGAACACGCTGAACATCATGGGCAGCGAGTGGTCCGCCAGTTCGCCGCCGAGGATGTTGCCGACGATACGGGATGGGCCGAAGACGGTCATGGCGTACAGCCCTTGGATCGAACTGCGGAAGTGATCGCCGGCCAATGCGTTGAGGTAGATCGGCGGGACGACGTAGATCGCCACGACCGTTGAGCCGTGCAGGACCTGGGTCCACACCGCGATGTGTTGGTTGGGGAAGAGGCCCAGCATCGCGAAGCGCAGGGCCATGAGCCCGAGGCCGCCGACGATCAGCCACTTGAGCCCGAACTTGGCGGTGAGTAGCCCGGTGGTGGTCATGACGCCGAGTTCGAGGACGACGCCGAGCATCGTGATCGGCCCGACCCACGCCTCGCTGAAGCCGACGGTTTCGGTGAGGTAGATCGAGTAGAAGCCGTAGTACGCGCTGTTGCCGACGTGGGCGATGAACAGGCAGATGCAGAACAACAACGCCGGCCCACGGAAGAGCACACGCGCCGCGGCGAAGGTCGGGATGCGCGAGAGTTTGCTATCGCTTTGGGCGGGCATGCTGAAACGAGCCCGCCGGGCCTGGCCCAGTGAGACGCGCGGCAGGGTGAGGGCGTTGAGGAAGCCCAGCACGCAGACACCGCCGCCGAGCATCATGGCGATCGTGACGTCTTTGTTTTCGCCGGGGCCGATGAGGAAATACAACGCGGCGAGCGGGATGGCGAAGCCGATCGTGCCGAAGGTCCGGACGCGGTGGTAGGGCGTCTCGCTTCGCCCATCGCTGGTCGCTTGTTGATTGGCTGCGAACACCAGCCCGTCCTGTAGCGCCGCCAGTGGCCAGAAGAAAAACGCGAAGACGGTGTGCGAGATGAACAGCGTCGCGAAGCTGTGGCTGACCGCCTGCCAGTAGCAGGTGAGGGCCGAGACGCTAAAGAGCACCGCGATGATCGATCGGCTCTGGAGTTTGGTGTCGGCCAGGGCCGTCATGATCACCGGCGTCGAGATGATCGCCAGTCCGGTTGTCGCGAGGATGATGCCGACCTCGGCGGTCGATTCGAGCCGTTGCTGCAGCAACACCGGCAAGTAGGCGAGGATCGCGCCCATCGCCGCGAACGTGATCAAAAATTGGCGTTGCAAGGCACCCATCGCAGGGAGTGTAGCGGGCGGAAGATCAGAAACGTAGAAAAGCAGCGGAGGAGAAAAAGCCGCGATGCGACAACAGGCTTTAGCTCAGCGCGTACCACGTCCCACGACCCGCACCGTGCATGGTGAGGTGACCGTCATTGACCAGGCGTTTGACGTGGTGCTTGACCGTGTTCCGGCTCGCATTGGTGGCCGTCGCCAAGTCGCTGATTGACCCCCGCCCGTGCTCTTTAATGAAGGTCATGATGTTGAGCGACAATTCAGGCAGCTTTGCAATGGTCATACGCTCTCGTTCGATCTTTTTTCCCAGCCGTTCTGTCTGGCACTGGAGCGATCGCAGGAAAAACGCGACCCATGGTTGCCAGTCCGGCGCGTCGGTACGGATTGTGCCCTGTGTCTGGCGAAGGGCGAGGTAGTAGCTGTCCTTGTTCTGTTCGATCACGCTTTCCAGCGAACTGTAAGGCACGTAGCCGTAGCCAGCTTTGAGTAGCAGCATGGTGGTGAGTACCCGCGACAACCGACCGTTGCCGTCCTGGAACGGATGAATTTCCAGAAACACGAGGACAAAGACCGCCGTAATCAGCAACGGATGCAACTCGCCAAGTTCAACCTGCGATTGGGTCCACTGTACGAGCTCGCCCATCAGACGCGGGGTGTCAAAGGGTGCTGCTGTCTGGAACACGATGCCCAGGCTGCCGCCGTCTTGGTCGAAGGCCTCCACGTTGTTGGGGTGGACCTTGTAGGCTCCACGGTGACGCTCATCTTTTTCGCTGTGGGCGAGCAGTATGCGGTGAAGTTGTTTGATGACATTATCGTTCAGCGGCATGTGCTCTGCAGACTCGAACACCATCTCCATCGCCTGGGCATAGCCAGCGACCTCCTGCTCGTCGCGGCTTGCAAATCCGCCGATCTTGATGTTTTTCAACAGCGCCTGGACCTCCTGATCCGACAGCTTACTGCCCTCGATCCGAGTCGATGAGCCAATACTTTCAATGGTGGCGACGTGCTTTAAGTCGTCGAGTCGTTCTGGGGCAAGCCGGCCCAGTGCGGACCATGCCCCCTTGAACTCATCGATCGCGGCGATGAGTTTGAGGATGTCTTTGGTGATCTGGAGCGTGTTCGTATTCAGCATGGCGGGCCATTTTCTGATCCAATCTTACCCAATAATCGTCGAATTTATGATAAATATCCATAAATAGGCCCAATTTTATCCAATTTTAGAAGATGGACCGTGAATCGCCCCCATCGCAGGGAGTGTAGCGGGCGGAGCTACGCAGAAAAGTAAAACAGCAGCAAAGCAAAAAATAAGAGCGGCTTAACGCCGCTCTCATTTTCTAGTTTGCTGCATTTGTCTTGTTCTGCTTTTTCTACCTGCTTCGCAGCTTGCTCAGCAGCCGGAGGATCTCAAGGTAGAGCCACACCAGCGTCACCAGCAGCGCGAAGCCCGCGTACCACTCCATGTATTTGGGGGCGGCGGTTTGGACGCCACGCTCGATGAGGTCGAAGTCCAGGAGCAGGTTGAACGCCGCGATGCCGACGATGACCAGACTGATGCCGATGCCGATCGGACCGGAGCTGTGCAGGTAGGGGATCTGGATGCCCATAAACCCGAGCACGAAGCTGGCGAGGTAGACCACGACAACTGCGCCGGTCGCGGCGATGATGCCTGCTCGTAGTTTCTCGGTGACGCGGATGACGCGTGTGCCGTACAGCGCGAGCATGACCAGCGTGACCGCCATCGTGAGCGCGACGGCTTGAACCACGATGCCCGAGTACGGCCCCGCCTGTCCGTTTGCTGAGCCAAAGCTCGCTTCGTACATCGCTGAGATCGCCCCGAGGAACAGGCCTTCCGCCGCGGCGTAAAGCGGCGCGGTGACCGGCGAGGCCTTGGGATTAAAGATCGTAATCAGCGCGAGGATCAAGCCCCCGATGACGCCGCCAAGGACCCAGGGCATCGCCACACCCATATCGAACACCCCGCCTTTGGTGGTCAGGCCCCAGGTGATCGTCGCGCAGACGATGCAGATGCCGATCAGTGTCAGCGATTTAAAAACAGTGCTACCCAGCGTCATGACCTCGCGGTTGGGCGCGAGTTCGCTGACGGGCATGCTGAAGGTGTCTTCATTGAGTGCGGGGTTGCTGCCGATCATGGGGGGTGCTCCCGGGGTGGGTGAATTAGGTGGCAGTTATTTTAGTCATCTTCTGTTGTCCAGGTGCAATTTTCTGGATTAGCCTGCGAGCAACCAGCACAACAAGAAAAGCAGAAAAGCAGAAAATTCAGGCAGCCGACTTGACTCCTATTTTCTGCTGTTCTGCTTTTCTATTGTTCTGTGTTTGAGCTTACCCCTGCATCGCCTCGGCCAGGAATCCTTTGAACAGCCGTTTGTGTTCTTCCTCGTCGCCCTTGAGCGTGATGCACAGGTCCTCGGTGACCGGATCGATATCGCCGGCCGCTTCGATGATGGCTTGGTAGTGATTGATCGCGCCTTCTTCGGCGGCGATGACGCCTTTGATCACGGAGATGATGTCCAGCGCGTCGCCGTTGGGCTGCAACTCGGTCTGGTTCATTTCCAGTTCCTGGCTGCCGGGCACGATGCCCTCGAGGACCTTGATGCGCTTGGCGATCATCTGGGCGTGGCCCAGTTCTTCGACGATGTCCGCGGCTAGTGCGTCCTTGATGTGCTTGGCCCGGAAGCCGTCGAGGTTGATCGACTGGGCGGTGTAGTTGCAGACGGTTTCGAGCTCCATGTTGTAGGCCTTGCGGAGCAGGGCGACGATTTCGGTACGTTTTTCTTCGGTCATGGTGTGTTCTCTCGGGGTTTCTAGGTCGGTCCGAATTATAGCGCGGCTTGTGGTGTTGGGTCGTAGGTGTTTGGTTTTGGGGCTTGGTTGAAGTGAGTACTGGGTAACTTGGCTTGCGACGCGATGGGAAACTGCCGATGATTCGACAACGCCTGAAGTCCTTAGGGCTTACATCGGCTCGACCCCAACACCCAACACCCAAGACCCAATACCCATGCGATACGCCCTCATCATCGCCGGAGGCTCCGGCACCCGGCTCTGGCCGATGTCCACCAAGGCCCTGCCCAAGCAACTTATCCCCTTCATCGAATCCGATCACGGCGGCGCGCCGCGCTCTCTGCTTCAGATCGCGATGGAACGGCTTAGCGGCCTCGTCCCCGCTGAGAACATCTATGTCTGTGCGGGCGAGTCGATGCGGCAGACGATGCTCGACAACCTGCCGGGCCTGACCGAGGACCGCTTCATCGGCGAACCGATGGGGCGCGACACGCTTAACGCCGTAGGCCTGGGCTGCGGCGTGCTGGCCCACAAAGACCCGGATGCCACCGTCGCGATTTTCACCGCCGACCACATCATCGAGCCGATCGATGAGATGCTCAAGATCGTTGAACAGGGCTACGAACTGGCCGAGGCGGATGAGCCGACGCTCGTGACCTTCGGCATCGCACCGACCCACGCCGCCACGGGCTACGGCTACCTCGAGCTGGGCACGACCATCGGCCAGGGCAGCGACGAGGCTTACGTCGTCAACGAATTTAAAGAGAAGCCCGAGTCCGCCGTCGCAGACGAGTACCACGCCGCTGGCCCGAAGCGCTACCTCTGGAACTCGGGCATGTTCGTCTGGAAAGCAGCGACCGTGATGGACTGCATCAAGAACTACGCCCCGGACAACTTCGCCGACCTAGATCGGCTCTGTTCGACGTGGGGTACTGACGCATGCAAAGCCGAGCTGCACGACACGTTCGGCAGCCTGAAAAAAGTCAGCGTCGACTACGCGATCATGGAGCCGGCGAGTAAGGATGCGAACGTTCGCGTCGCCGCCGTACCGATGCCCTTGAGCTGGCTGGACGTCGGCAGTTGGCCCAGCTTCGGCGAGACACGCGAGAAGGACAGCGATGGCAACGCGTCGGGTGGCTGCAAGACCGTCTTCATGGACTCCAAGAACACGTTGGCTGTGAGCGATGACCCGGACGAGCTGATCACGACCATCGGCGTCGAAGACTTGATCATCATCCGCGCGGGCAAGAACACCTTGGTCTGCAAGGCCGAGGACGCCGAACGGATTAAGCAACTCCATGGCCTCGTCGGCGAGCATCACGGCGAAGCGTATCTCTAATAGGCCTTGTTTTTGACAGGATTACAGGATTTTCAGGATTGGAACTATTGATATGCTTTCTGATCTTGTAAATCCTGCTAATCCTGAAATCCTGTCTATTTCGAATCATCTAAGATTGGGTCATGCGATACCT
>JARFRI010000242.1 GCA_029287335.1 Phycisphaera sp.
TCTCGTGCCCGACAAGCCTTGGCTCAACTGCCCCGGCGTGATCCGCAGTGCATCCGGGCCAAGCCGCGACCACCGCTTGGCGTACAACCCCTCAGCGTCAGCAAACGTCCACACGCCCCCGAACCGACGCGGATCAGTAAATCGAAGCGCGACACCACCGTTCAACCGCCAAACCACGTGTGTATGCGGCGGCAGACCTGCCTCTAATAGCGAACCCTTGCCCGGTGCGGTGCGTTTCTCTGGTGGGTTGTCTGCTTGCACATCCTCTATCACACACAACTGGCCCGACATCCCCAGATGCACGCAGACACACCCGCCACCGCTGCCCAGAAAGGCAAGCTGTTTGCCATGACGCAGGACCGCCGACACCTGATCCCCGACCAGCAACGCACCCTCGTCCACCGGCCCGGTCACCACATCCCGTCGATTGACGCGCACCGCCTCGATCAAGCGTCCCACCAACAGACGCTCCAACGACAACCGCACACACTCCACCTCGGGCAACTCCGGCATGACACAATCTTAAGCCAACAACTTGCCCGACAACCCTTGCACAACCGCCAAGCCGCAAACCGCCTAGCTATACTCGATCGCCGCTTGTCTCCTTTTGAAAGGCCATTGCATGTCTGATCCGACCCCGCCCGATGCCTCTGTGGACCTGGTCCAAGAGGTCAGCCAGGCCGCCAAAGGCCTCAAGAACCAAGTCGGCCAGATCGTCGTCGGCCAAGACGAAGTCATCGAGCAGCTCTTCATCTGCCTGTTCACCAAGGGCCACGGCCTGCTCGTCGGCGTGCCGGGACTTGCCAAGACGCTGCTCGTCTCCACCGTGGCGCAAACCCTGTCGCTGCAGTTCAACCGCATCCAGTTCACACCCGACCTCATGCCATCGGACATCACCGGCACCGAGGTCATCGAAGAAAACAAAACGACCGGCCACCGCGAGATGCGTTTCGTCAAAGGACCGATCTTCGCCAACGTCATCCTCGCCGACGAAATCAACCGCACCCCACCCAAGACCCAGGCCGCGCTGCTCGAAGCCATGCAAGAGCACCACGTCACCGCCGGCGGGATGCGCCACGCGCTGCCACAACCCTTCTTCGTCCTCGCGACGCAAAACCCGATCGAGCAGGAAGGCACCTATCCGCTGCCCGAGGCCCAGCTGGACCGCTTTATGTTCAACATCAAGGTCGGCTACCCCAGCGAGACCGAGGAGCTGGAAATCGTCAAGCGCACCACCTCACGCAACAAGGTGACCATCGAGCAAGTCCTTACCGCCGAGAAGGTCCTGCAGATCCAGGATGTCGTGCGCGATGTGCCGGTGGCCGAACACGTGATCAAGTACGCGCTCAAGCTGGTCCGCGCGACACGCTTCCCCGATAAGGGCCAGCCCGACGATCGGCCGGACTTCCTGAGCAACTACTTGCGCTGGGGGGCCGGCCCACGCGCCAGCCAAAACCTCATCCTCGCCGGCAAAGCCCACGCGCTGCTGCATGGCCGAACGCACGTCGAGCCTGAAGATATCCAGGCCGTAACGCTGCCGGTTCTTCGTCACCGCATCCTGACCAACTTCGCCGCCGAAGCCGATGGCGTGACCACCGACGATCTGATCACGCAACTGATGGATCACATCAAAGTCGGCGCAAGCAGCGATGCACAAGCGGAAGCAGTCCTTCACTAAATTTTTAGCCACGGATGCATACGGATTAACACAGATGAATCCGTGAACATCCGTGTCAATCCGTGGCAAAAGCATGCCTTCATCAACAGCCTCATTTACGTCCTACCTCGACCCCGAAACGCTTGCGCGCGTCGGGTCGCTTGAGCTGCGCGCTCGGATGATCGTGGATGGCTTGATGACCGGGATGCACCGTTCGCCGATGCAGGGCTTCAGCGTTGAGTTTGCTCAGCACCGCCAGTACGTGCCCGGCGACGACACGCGCTTCCTCGACTGGAAAGTGATGGCCAAGACGGACAAGCTGTACCTCAAGCAGTACGTCCGCGAGACGAACCTGGACCTCATGGTGCTCGTCGATGTCAGCGCGTCGATGGAGTACACCTCCGGCTCGCGCTTCGCGAATCGGCCCAAAAGCGAGTTGATGAACCAGGGCAACGCACCCAGTGGGGCGGGACGCGACTTCAAGGGCAAGCCGCCCAGCGGTTGGCGGAAGATCGATCATGCCTGCGCGTTGGTTGTTGCGCTGGCACAGCTCTCGCTAAACCAGGCGGACCGTGTCGGGCTGGGCGTGTTCGCCGACGAGGTGAAGCGATCGACTCGGCTGAGCAACAGCCAGGGCCATTGGCGGGACATCACCACCGCGCTGGTCGAGGCCACGATGATTGGCGAGCCAAGCGACAACAAAGCAACAAGCGAAACCATCGCCGGCCGAACCAACCTCGGCACAATGTTCGATCAACTTCTCGCCCAACTCAAACGCAAGGCCTTGGTCGTCATCATCAGCGACCTGTTTGATGATATCGCTAACATCGAGCGCGGCCTGGCCCGGCTGCGCTACCGCGGGCACGATGCGCTGGTGATCCAAGTGATGGACCCGGCCGAGCTGACCTTCCCCTTCCGCGATGTCAGTGAGTTCCGCGGCCTTGAAGGCGAGGGCAAACTCCCGCTGGACCCGCACGCGATCCGCAAGGCCTATTTGGAGGTTGTTGAAGAACACAACCGTGCGGTGGCGCGGGCCTGCCAGAAATTCCAGATCGATCACATTCTGCTGAACACCAGCGAAAATTTGGGTCCACCACTGTCGCACTTCCTCGCGAAACGGACGGCGATGATCAGTCGGGGGAGTTAAGGCAGACAAGGCAGCGCTTCGC
>JARFRI010000249.1 GCA_029287335.1 Phycisphaera sp.
GAACTCGCCAGCGCCGACGAGCCGGCGCGCATGAACGAGGGCGGCATCGAGCCGGAGCTTCTCAAGAAACTCATGGCCTTTGGCTACACCTCCGAACACCTGCACATGCTGCTGCTGCCCATGGTCCGCAACGCTAAAGAGGCGCTGGGCTCGATGGGTAACGACCAGGTCCTGGCCGTGCTGTCGGACAAGCCGCGCCTGCTCTACGACTACTTCAAGCAGCTCTTCGCACAGGTCACCAACCCGCCGATCGATCCGATCCGCGAGGCGTGCATCATGGCGCTGGACACGTACCTCGGCCCCGAGGGCAACCAGCTCGAAGTCACGCCCGCCCAGTGCCAACGCTTGCACCTGCGCTCGCCCGTGCTGACCAACCCCCAGCTCGACGCGATGAAAAAACTCAGCAAGACCGCCTACCTCGGCTGGTCCAGCGTAGTGATCGACACGACCTACCCCGCTGAACAAAGCGACGACGCGGAGGCATTACAAGCCGCCCTCGACCGCATCTGCCAAGAGACCACCGCGGCCATCGACGCCGGCACACCGATCATCGTGCTCTCCGACCGTGCGGCAGGCGTCGGCCGGATGCCTTTGCCCGCGCTGCTCGCCGTCGGCGCCGTCCACCACCACCTCATCCGTACACGATCGCGCACCAAGGTCGGCCTGGTCCTCGAAACCGCAGAGGCCCGCGAAGTCCACCATTTCTGCACGCTGCTGGGCTACGGCGTCGACGCGATCAACCCCTACCTCGCTTACGAAGCGCTCCACGCCCTCCGCGATCAGGGCGTCGTCGATAAGAACAAGCACCTCACCGACGACCAGTTGGTGCAGAACTACATCAAGGCCGTGGACTTCGGCATCAAGAAGGTCATGTCCAAGATGGGCATCTCCACCGTCGCGTCCTACCGCGGTGCCCAGATCTTCGAGTGCCTGGGACTCAACAGTGCCGTGATCGATCGCTGCTTCACCGGCACCGCGTCGCGCTTGCAAGGCGCGGGCTTTGACATCATCGCCGAGGAAGTCCGCCGCCGACACACCCTGGCCTACCCCAAGCGCGACAGTAAGTCCGCCGGCCAGGACAACCCCGAACTGCCCAATCCCGGCGAGTACCACTGGCGACCCGAGGGCGACGCACACGCCTACAACCCCCAGGCCATCGCCTCCCTCCAGCACGCCGCCCGCAACAACGCCCGCGGTGCCTACGATCAGTTCGCCAAGCTCTGCAACGAAGAAGCGGCCAGCCGAGCGACCCTGCGTGGCCTGCTTAACCTGAAGAAACTCGACGAGCCGAATCAGATCCCGCTGGACGAAGTCGAGCCGGCCAAGGAGATCGTCAAGCGATTCCGCACCGGTGCGATGTCATTGGGCGCGCTGTCGCAGGAAGCCCACGAGACCCTCGCGCTGGCGATGAACCGCATCGGCGGCTACTCCAACTCCGGCGAAGGCGGCGAAGACCCCAGCCGATTCAAACTCGAACAGTACGACGACGGAACCCCCAAGACCAAGCGCTCCGCCATCAAGCAGATCGCCTCGGGCCGATTCGGCGTGACGAGCTATTACCTCGCCAACGCCGACATGCTGCAAATCAAAATCGCTCAAGGCGCTAAGCCCGGCGAAGGCGGACAGCTCCCCGGCTTCAAGGTCAACGACTACATCGCCAAGATCCGCTACTCCACGCCCGGCGTCGGCCTGATCTCCCCGCCGCCACACCACGACATCTACTCGATCGAAGACCTCAGCCAACTCATCTTCGACCTTAAAAACGCCAACCCCTCAGCGAACATCAGCGTCAAGCTCGTCGCCGAGGTCGGTGTCGGCACGGTCGCCGCTGGCGTCGCAAAAGCCAAGGCAGACCACATCCTCGTCTCCGGCTTCGACGGCGGAACCGGCGCTTCGCCGCTGACCTCCATCAAGCACGCCGGACTGCCCTGGGAACTGGGCGTCGCCGAAACGCATCAGACCCTTGTGCTCAACGACCTCCGCTCCCGCGTCCGGCTCGAAACCGACGGCGGGATGCGCACCGGCCGAGATGTCATCGTCGCCGCCTGTTTAGGCGCAGAAGAGTTCGGCTTCTCCACCGCGCCGCTCATCGCCACCGGCTGCATCATGATGCGAAAGTGCCACCTCAACACCTGCCCCGTCGGCGTCTGCACGCAAGACCCCGTCCTCCGCAAGAAGTTCACCGGCCAACCCGAGCACGTCGTCAACTACCTCTTCCTCGTCGCAGAAGAAGCCCGCAAGTACATGGCACAGATGGGCGTCCGCACCATCGATGAGATGATCGGCCGAGTTGAACTGCTCGAAGCAGGCGATGCCATCGACCACTGGAAGGCCGACGGCCTGGACCTCACCATGCTCCTCACGCCCGCGCACAAGCCGGCGCATCGTGACAACGTCGGCGTCCGCAAACTCATCCCGCAAGACCACGGCATGGACCAGCAACTCGATGTCAAACTCATCGAGCACTGCCAACCCGCGATCCTTGATGCGCAAAAAGTCGATTACGCCGGGCCGATCACGAACCTCGACCGCGCGCTGGGCACCATGCTCTCACACGAAGTCAGCAAGAAGTGGGGCGACAACGGCCTGCCCCAGGACACCATCACCCTGAGCATGCGCGGCAGTGCCGGCCAATCCGTCGGCGCCTGGCTGGCCACCGGCATCACGCTCAACGTCATCGGCGACGCCAACGACTACGTCGGCAAGGGCCTGTCCGGCGGCAAACTCGTCGTCCGACCATCCAGCGCATCAACCTTTAACGCCGAGGAAGAAATCATCATCGGCAACGTCGCGCTCTACGGCGCAACCAAAGGCGAGGCCTACTTCAACGGCAAGGCCGCCGAGCGCTTCGCCGTCCGCAACTCCGGCGCGTACGCCGTCGTTGAAGGCGTCGGCGACCACGGCTGCGAATACATGACCGGCGGCCGGGTCGTTGTCCTTGGGCCCACCGGTCGAAACTTCGCCGCGGGGATGTCCGGCGGGATCGCCTACATCTGGGACCAGCACAGCGAGTTCCTCGAACGGGTCAACCTCGAACTGGTCGAACTGGAAAACCTCGACAACCCCGAAGACGAGGTCGAGTGCCTGAACATGATCAAACAACACGCCAAGCACACCGGCTCGCCGGTCGCACAAAAGGTGATCGACAACTGGGCCAAGGTCCGCAACCAGATGGTCAAAGTCATGCCCATCGACTACCGCCGCGTCCTGCAACAACGCAAAGGCGGCGGCGGATTCGCCGAAGTGGGGCATGGTTAAGACCAATTGAACCACGAAGGCACGAAGATCACAAAGGAAAACCATTAGCCACAAGAATGCACAAAAAGGACAAAATTTAGGGCAGGAACTTTTTGTATTTTTTGAGCCTTTTTGTAGCTAAAGTTGCCTTACTTCGTGACCTTCGTGCCATTGTGGTTCAAATTAGCATTGTTTAAGAGATAGATATGGGTAAACCAACCGGATTCCTTGAATTTGAACGACGCCCGATGCCGGCGCGTAAGCCGGACGTGCGCATCACGGATTTCTATGAGATCTACGAGCGGGCCGACGAGCGCGAGCTGCGCGAGCAGGGGGCACGCTGCATGGACTGCGGCGTCGCGTTTTGCCAGTCCGACACCGGCTGCCCCATCGACAACCTCATCCCCGAGTGGAACGACCTGGTCTATCACGAACGATGGAAAGAGGCCTACTACCGCCTGGCCAAGACCAACAACTTCCCCGAGTTCACCGGGCGCATCTGCCCCGCGCCCTGCGAGAGCGCCTGCGTCCTGGGCGTGACCGACCCGCCGGTGACGATCAAGTCCATCGAGTGCTCGATCATCGACAAGGCTTTTGAAGAAGGCTGGGTCATGCCCAACCCGCCCAAAGAGCGCACCGGCAAAACCGTCGCCATCATCGGCTCGGGACCGGCCGGCCTCGCGGCAGCCGACCAGCTCAACAAGGCCGGCCACAGCGTCACCGTCTTCGAACGCGACGACCGCATCGGCGGCCTGCTCATGTACGGCGTGCCGAACATGAAACTCGAAAAAGAAATCGTCCAGCGCCGCGTCAACCTGCTCGCCGAGGAAGGCATCACCTTCAAAACCAACTGCAACGTCGGCAACCCAACCAGCGGCGCCTCGCACGCCTCGAACCAAGGCATGGCAGGCGATGCCGAAATCATCGACGCCGAAGCGCTTAAGAAAGACTTCGACGCGGTGCTGCTCGCCTGCGG
>JARFRI010000346.1 GCA_029287335.1 Phycisphaera sp.
TGTTCGTCTCGTGGGCTCGGAGATGTGTATAAGAGACAGACTGGGCATTGGTGGCGTCTGTCTGATCTGGCGTCGGCGTCCACATGCTGCTTAAAGCAAGCGAACAATCTTTAGATATGAAAAAACCCTCGCATTGGCGAGGGTTTTTTTTGTAAGCGGGTGAAGAGATTCGAACTCTCGACATTCACGTTGGCAACGTGACGCTCTACCACTGAGCTACACCCGCGTAGGGGACCGACAATAGTAGCATCTCCTGCGGGGCTTGCAAGTGGTGCAGAGCGGACTTTTTCACTTGGCTGGGCCGCCGTTGGCGGTATGCTGGGGGGCATGATGAAGCGATGGGCGATCTGGGAGAGCGGGGCGGGGCGATGGGCTCTGGGGCTCTGCCTGGTGCTGTTTGCCCTCGGTGTTGACGCTCAGCAGCACCCACCGGGGCAGACCGAGACGGACCGGATCGTGGAGGCCCACCGCGAGATCGAGTCGGCTCAAATCGATGTGCGGTTTACCCAGTACTTCAGCTACCCGGACGAGACTGAATTCGCCATCGCAAACTACCGGGTCGTCTTGGATCGGCAAAACAAGCGTGTTCGTATTGATCGGCCGGGCTACACGCTGGTCTGCGATGGCACCGACATCCTGCTGGTGGCCGAGGCGCTGCCGGGGCGACACCTTCGCATGCCGATGGAGGGCAAGTTCACTTACGAACGCCTGATTGAGGTCTTTCCTGATCTCGCTCAGCCGGTGCCGCCTGCGTTGGTGATGTTGCTATCCGAGTCGCCGATCGAACAACTCAGCGGCGGGCAGACGGATCAGTTGAGCCGTGTGTCGGCGGATGACGCCTTGGACAAGCAGACGATCCTGTTAACACTACCCATTCCACAAGCATCGGCAGGGCTATTTTTCGATTCGAAATCACAGCTGCTTCAGTCGATGCTCGCAAAGATCGATTCGTCGCAGCTCGCGGGCTCGGGTTTGGATGCGGTGCGGCTGCAATACGAGTTCAAGTGGTCCAAGGTCGGCGAGCCGATCGATGATGCCGAGTTTGAATTGGATCTCAAGCAGTCGCACGAGTTCCCAAGCCTCGCCGCGTTCCTCTCGCCAAACGGCGGCAACGCACAGCCCGGGCCCGGTGGGCAGGGCGGGGGCGTTGCCGCGGGGGCCACGCTCATCGGTATGCCGCTGCCGGCGATCGAGTTGGACGTGCTGGGTAGCGACAAGAAGGTCAAGCTCTCTGAGCTGGATGAAGGGGTCGTCATCCTCGAGTGCTTCGCGAGTTGGTCCAAGACGAGCGTGCTGGATCTACCTGCGCTGGCGGAATTCAAAGACTGGTGCATTGAGAAGAAACATAACGTAAAGCTCTACGCCATCGCCGTCGGCGAACAGCCCGAGCACATGACCATGTGGATGGATGCCCTGGAGAAAACGGCTAAGCGTAAGGTCGATCTACCCGTTCTCATGGATACGTCCACCGAAGCGGCGCAGGCATTGAAGATACCCACGGTGCCGCGCACGCTGATCGTGGTCGATGGCAGGATCGTCGATGTCTATGGCGGCGTGAAGCCGACTTACTTGGACGATCTTAAAGCAGGGATGCCGGGGTGGCTGGAGAAGGTGAAGCAGCCAGCAAAAGATGGTGAGTAGACCAAAGGAACGCTTCGGGTCACCCGCTATGCGGTCAATCGTTCTTCGTTTCCTTCTTCGGCGCAGGTGTGTCGGCCTTCGCTTTCGAATCGCTCTTCGTATCGCTCTTTTTATCCGACTTACTGTCGGACTTGGATTCTGGCTTTTTCTCGCCGTCGGCTTTTTTGTCTTTGTTGTAGCCGTCCGAGCGGTAGTCGGTTTGGTAGAAGCCCGAGCCCTTAAAGATGATGCCCGCGCCGGTGCCGATGAGTCGGCGGAGCTTGTTCTTGCCGCAGTCGGGGCATTTTTTCAGGTGCTTGGCCGACATCGATTGGAATTCTTCGAATTCGTGTTCGCACGCGTCGCAGACATATTCGTAAGTCGGCATGATTTAATTTTCCTACTCCGCGACGCCGACCTGGGCGGGGCGGATGATCTTTTCACCCAGCACATAGCCGGGTTGCATCTGCATCGTGATATGGTTCGATTCGAACTGGTCCGATGGCTGTCGCATCAGTGCTTCGTGTCGGTTGGGGTCGAACTCGGTGCCGGGCTCGACGTCGAGGCGTTGGATGCCGTAGCGGTTGAGCGTGGATAGCAGTTCGTCGTGAACCATCAAGACACCTTGGAGCACGCCGGTCGCTTCGTCTTTGCTTTGGCCTTCGAGGGCGCGGTCAAAGTGGTCCATCACGGTCACCAGGCCGCGCGCGATATCCATGAGCTTCTGCTGGACCGCCGAGTCGACGTTCTGCTGGGCTCGTCTGGCGAAGTTTTGATAGTCGGCCGAGACGCGGAGCAGCTTGGACTCGAACTCGTCTCGCTCGGCCTGTAACTGCTCGACCAGAGATTGCTCCTCTGGGGCAATTTCATAGGCCTCAGCTTCGAGGCTCTCTTCGCCTTGCTGTTCGTCTGGTTGTGGGTCTTGATCGCTCATGGCGTGTTACCTGTCCTCAGCCGATGTATTCCTTGATCTTCTTCCAAAAACCCTTGTGCTCGGGCATGTCTTGGTGCTCTTCCGTCTCGGCATAGGCACGGAGCAGTTCCTTCTGTTTGCTCGTCAGTTTCTTAGGCACCTCTAGCAGCACCGCGACAATCAAGTCGCCTCGCCGAGCACTACGCAGGTTGGGTAGGCCCGCGGCTTTAATGCGGAACAAGTCGCCGTGCTGCGTGCCGGGTTTGAGGGTGAGTTCTTCTTCGCCTTCAAGCGTGGGTACCTGCAGCGTTGCACCCAGCGCGGCCTGACCAAAGCTGATGGGCATGCGCAGGATCAGGTGGTCTTCTTCGCGTGTGAAAAGTTCGTGTTCTTTGACGCGGATGACGACGTGCAGGTCGCCTCGCGGTCCGTTGTTCTTGCCGGGTTCACCTTCGCCTTGCACGCGGATGGCCTGGCCGTCGCTAATACCCGCGGGGACTTTGACGGTGAGCTCGACCTTTTTGGGTTGTCGCCCGTCTCCGCCGCAGCCGCCGCATTTGTCACGGTAGCTTTTGCCCGCGCCGTTGCAGGCTGGGCAGGTCGAGACCATGCGGAACATCCCGCCCAGGCCCGCTTGCTGGACTTGGCCCTGGCCGCCGCAGGTCACGCAGGTCGACGGATCGGTGCCGGGCTTGCCGCCGGTGCCCGAGCAGGTTTCGCAGGTGTCCTGTCGGGTGAACTCAATCTCTTTTTCGACGCCGTTAAGGACGTCGTCGAGCGTAATCGCGGTGACGGTTTCGAGGTCGTAGCCACGGTTGCTTTGTGCTCGGCCTCTTGAACGACCGCCGCCGAACGAACCGCCAAAAATATCGTCGAACATCCCGAAGATGTCCTGGGCGTTCATGTGCGAGAAGTCGTGACCGGCTTGGCCGTTCATACCCGCGTGCCCGAACTGGTCGTAACGTCGACGCTTGTCGTCACTCGACAACACTTCGTAGGCTTCGGACGCCTCGCGGAACTTCGCCTCAGCTTCTTTGTTGTTGGGATTGCGGTCGGGGTGATAGCGCATCGCAAGCTTGCGGTACGAGCGTTTGATCTCGTCGCCGCTGGCATTACGCTCGACTTGGAGTACTTCGTAATAGTCGCGCTGCGTGGCCATGGGTCGGATCCGTCTGCGGTTAAGGCAAAGCCGCTGACGCACTTCCGTGCGCCAGCGGCATGAGTGTCAATTCAATCTTTACGAAACAGATCCTTCGATCGCGTCATCGTCATCACCCAACTCGGTGACCAGCACATTGGTCGTGAGCATGAGCCCGGCGACAGAGGCCGCGTTCTGCAACGCAGTACGGCTGACCAGAGCGGGGTCGATGATGCCGGCCTTCACCAAGTCAACGTACTCGCTGGTCGCGGCGTTGTAGCCGTTGTTGCCCTTCTTGTTTATTACTTCTTCGACGACGAGGTAGCCGTCTTCGCCGCCGTTGGTGACGATCTGACGCAGCGGGACTTCCAACGCCTTGGCGATGATGTCGTAGCCGATCTTGTCGTCGCCCTTGGCTTTAGCTTTGGCTGCGATGACGGCATCGATCGCACGGATAAACGCCACGCCGCCGCCAGGGACATAACCTTCCAGTGCAGCGGCCTTGGTCGCATGTAGGGCGTCATCGACGCGGTCCTTGCGTTCCTTCATCGCGGTCTCGGTGTGGGCGCCGACACGGATGATCGCGACGCCGCCCGTGAGCTTGGCCAAGCGCTCTTGAAGCTTCTCGCGGTCGTAGTCGCTGGTGGTGTTCTCGATCTGCGTACGGATCTGGTCGCAGCGGGTGGTGATATCTTTCTTCTTGCCGCCACCTTCGATGATGGTGGTGGAGTCTTTGTCGATTACCAATCGCTTAGCCGAGCCGAGTTGTTCGAGTTCGACGGCTTCGAGGGAGATGCCGAGGTCTTCACTGATGAAGGTGCCACCGGTGACTGCGGCGATGTCGCCGAGCATGGCCTTGCGTCGATCGCCAAAGCCAGGCGCCTTGACGGCGCACACATTCAGGACGCCGCGCAACTTATTGACCACCAGCGCGGCAAGCGCCTCGCCTTCGACGTCTTCGGCGATAATCAGCAGCGGTTTGGCCTTTTGGCTCACTTGCTCCAAGACCGGCAGCAGATCGCGAAGATTACTGATTTTCTTTTCGTGAATCAGCAAATACGCATCTTCCAACAGGCATTCCATGTTGGCCGACTCGTTAATGAAGTACGGCGACAGGTAGCCCTTATCGAATTGCATACCCTCGACGAGTTCCAGCG
>JARFRI010000396.1 GCA_029287335.1 Phycisphaera sp.
GTGTGCGACAGGACGATGACGAACATGTAGTCCTTGATGCGCGTCACGCAGAAGCGCTGGGTCAACATGATACCGCCCATGTTGGCCTGGGCCTCCATGACGCGGAAGGTGATCCCGCCAAGGTCTTCGTCGTAGTTGCCCTTAGGGAAGGTGTAGGGGATGGCGGCCTGCTTGAGCAGTTCTTTGCTGTGGTAGAGGTAGTCGTCGTCGGTCTTGATGCCCGGGAACTGCGAGATCTTCTCGGCGACGATGTTGATGCTCGGGTTAAATTGCACGGGCGCACCGATGGGGTGCTCGAAGACCGACAGCAGCGTCAGTGTGTTCTGCTCGGCCGCTTCAAGGCTGGCCTTTAGGCTTTGGTTACCTCCCGCGACAAGGTCCGAGCCGGTCTTTTCCAGGTCCTCAATGGCTTGTCGATCTTGGGCATGCCAATCCTCGGGGACGGGAATACTCACGCCAAAGTAGTCGTTGATGTAGACGCCGCCGTCCAATTCGCCGTAGCCGATTTCAGCAATGACTTGTTGATTCGAGTCGCCGCATCCAACCAGCAGCAGCGTGAAGAGGGCCAGGGCGATGGAGTGGTTTGCTTTCATGCCCAAGAGTATACGGCGATGGCGGCAAAAACCCTCGCGACAATTCGTGAAATCCCCGCGATTGAGAAAGCATTTACGCAGCAGCCGGGGCGGGCGGCGCAAAATTGGCCAACGCCCGCTTGGCCGCCCAACTCATCACGAACAGCGCCGCGAGCGTCGCCGCAATGCCGACCCCCCAAACCCAGGGCGACACGCTTGTTTTGCTGTCTAACCGCTCCAGCCCGGCCCCCAATAGCACTACCGCTGCGGCGCGTGGCGCTAAGCCGATCAACGTGCCCCACATAAACGGCAGCATCGGCACACTGAACACCGCGGCCAGTACGTTCGTCGAGCCATACGGCACCACCGGCGACAACCGCAGCAAACCGATCAACACAAACGCCCGCCAAGGCGAGCTCCGCGTGATCGCCTCGCACACCGCCGCCCCCCTCGGGTTGCGCTGGATCACCGCCATCATCCCCGGCCCGGCCAGCCGCTTACCAATCGCATATCCCAACGGCGAACCAAGTGTTGCACCCGCCAGCGCGACAATCAAACCCACCGGCAACCCAAATGCCCAGCCACACAACAACGACAACACATGCGTCGGCAGCAACGCTAACCCGCACCCCAGCGCCCCACCAATCAGTAGCAACGCGCCGATCCCTGGACCGCCTTCACGCAACGCATCCGCATAGGTGTACGCCAACGCGAATGCCGCAACACCGCCGACCGCCTGACCCACGGCCGCGAAGAAGACAACGCCCGATGGCCGAGCAAGTTGCTTAAATGTGACAAAACGTGACATGCGACAAGTCTAGGGCATCAGAAAACGCAGCATCGCAAAAAAATAAAAAAGCAGAAAACATCGAGTTGTATCGATTTTCTGCTTTTCTGTTCTTCTATTTTCCTGCGATTCTTTACGCCTTCACCTTCGGCAGCGCGAACCCATCGCGGTACGTTCGGCGAACCACCGTGTCCGTTGCTTCCTGGTTGTTCGTAAACGTCAGTGTCTTCTTATCCCACTGCAGTTCCTGACCCGGGAATCGGCTGGCTTTCACCGGCAGGATCGCGCACTCGGTCATGCGCAGGCCCGCTTCAAATGGCGTCCAGACCTTCACATCCTGATCGCCCAGCGCCCGCTCGATCCAACTCCCCCAGTGCGCGTAGTCGCCGACGTCCTTGGTCGCGCCGATGTCTTCGAGCGTGACCAGCTTGTTGTTGACGTAGATCTCAAGATTCTTGCCGCCCGCGTCAATAAACAGCGTGCCGCCCTCGCATTGCACGACGGTGTTGTTCGCGCCGGCCCTGTCCTTGGGGATGCCGATCGCGCGGAGGTCCGGGCTGATGCCCGCGTCGTTGTAGTAAACCCTGAACGTGTCGCTCTTAAACCGGTCGCCCTTGACCGCGTAGGTCATTGTCGCTTCGCACTGGGTGCAGTGGTACCAGTTCGCCTTGCGCGGTGCCTCGCACTTCACCGTCATCGGCGAGATCAACTCGGGGTAGGCGTACATGATGATGTCCAGGAGGTGTACGCCCCAGTCGCCCAGGCCCGCGGTGCCGAAGTCCCACCAGGCCCGCCACTTGTTCGGCGCGATGCCGTCGCGGTACGGCTGCTTCTGGGCCGGGCCAAGCCAGAGGTCCCAGTCGATGTTGGCCGGCGGCTGCTTGGCTTGAGGTAGCTCGATATCCGTTGCGCTGCCACGTTTCGTACCCGCCCAGCAGTAGCCGGCGATCGCTTTGCCCAACAGGTTCTTCTGAAGGATGTCCACCGCGATGCGTCTACCCGCGCCGCCCATGCGCTGGTTGCCCGTGTTCGTCGCCAAGTGCGGCTTGGCCTTCACGGCCGCTTCGAGCATTGTCAACTCTTCGAGCTGCTGCACCAACGGCTTTTGACCATAGACGTGCTTGTCATTGGCCAGCGCGAGCAGCATCGGGGCGGCGTGGCTGTGGTCGGGTGTGCAGACGTTGACCGCGTCGAACTCGCCCAACCGATCGGCAAACACCTTGCGATAGTCCGTTTCACGAAACGCATCGGGGAACTGCGGGCCGATCTTTTCCAGTGGTGCCGAGTCGACATCGATCAGGCCGACGATCTTCGCCTTGGGGTGACGACTGATGGCGTTGCGGTCCATCCCACCAATGCCGCCGACGCCGATCTGAATCACGCGCAACACGTCTGCCCCGGCGGTGGGGTTCGCCGCCGTCGCAATGCTGGGCAGGGTGGGCAACGCCGCAGCACCCAGCAGGGCGGCAGTGGTCTTTACAAAATCGCGTCGATTCAGGTCGTGCATGGCAGGCTCCAATAAGTGGATTCAATGTCAACGATGATGGTTGAACCCGCCATGTTACAGCGAATGTTTGATGTAAAGCACTACTGAGCGGGCCGGACCTGCTGCATGTACTCGCGGATAAGAGCCCAGTCCTGGCCGTTACCCTCGTTGACCCACTGCTCGACCATTTGCTCGCGCTTCTCACGGCGCTCGGCTTTTTCTTCCTCGGTAGGCTCGGGCCGATCGCCACGCTGGCCCTCCCCGCGGCCTTCGCCACCCGGGCCACGGCGACCGCCCATCGCCGCCATCCTCGCGCGGTCCTCAACGATCATCTGCTGCCGCGTCGCCGTATCCGCCAACGCAAACTGCTTGGCACGATCCGACATCATCTGGCGGAACATATCCCGCATCGCGTCGCGCGACTGCTCGCTGCCCTCCATCACCGCACGGCGCTGCTCCCGGTCACTGCTGCGCATCAGCTCCGATACCCGTTCGACATAAGGCCGACGCTGCTCGGGCGACAGATTCTTATACGCGTTGGACTCCAGCAATATCGGCACATCCTCCATCGTCTCGGGCATCGCCGGCGTCCCCGTTGGCCAGTACGTATACCCCAAACCAATCGCCAACACGATCATCGAGACGACGACCAGTGCCAAAACCTTCGGGTGTTCTTTAAGCTTGCCTGCCATGATTAAAACGCTAGCTTCCCGACGTGACCGTCAGCAAAGAGGATATTCCGCCCGATGTGTCGCATCGGCACCGTGATTGTTGAGCCATCGGTCAACAAGAACTCCGCATTATCAAAGTCGCGCATCACCGTCATCTTGCTCGCGTCAATGTTCATCCGACGCAGCCGACCGCTCTCCAGAAACTCCTTGAGTGACTGACCCCCCAAAGAGAAGTTGTACTCGTAGCTAATCCCCGAAAGGTCATACACCTGATCATCGTCCGGGCACTGGTAGACCTTGCCCTCCTCGCTTTCCTCGTCGAGATAATCATCCAGCGCCTCCATAATCGGCGGGCTGGGCGAACTCGATACAAAAGGCTCGGGCATATACCGCGCGATCGGATACGTTTCCTTATGCTCGATCGTGTACGACTCGATCACCAGCCCGAGCTGACGCAGCGACGAACTACAAGTCACCTTCTCCGCAGCGCTGCGGACCTGAGCCATGACAGGCAGCAGGATGCCAATGAGTAGCCCGATGATCGAAACGACCACCAACAACTCAATCAGCGTAAACCCACGGGTACAGACCAGGGATTGACGCAAGGGCCGCGCGGTAGGGTGGGTCGGTTTCATCACTGCCAAACGTAGACATATCGATGTTGATTGCATGGTGAATGAAAATTCCAAGTTACCCCCCCCCTCCGGGGCCAGCCCTTTCAAGCCAGCTTAAAACCCGGCTGCCTTGCGAAGTTCGTTGTAACGCGGCAGCATCGCGTCGATCTCGGCCTGCTGTTTCGCGCCGGGGTCTGCGGCCTGTTGGTTGATCGCTTTTTCAAGCTCGCCAAGCTGAGCCTTTGCCGCGCTGATCGTCGACTGGATGGCCGGGACCTCTTTCGCCGTTGCCGCGATCGACTCTTGCAACTTCGTAAACGTGTGGACCTCGGTCTCGTAGTCAAACTGCGCGTCTTCCAACGCGATCGCGGTCTCCGGATTAGCGGGGTCGACCTTCTTCTTAACTTGTTCGGCCTGCTTCTTCGCCTTGGCGACGGCCTGCTCTTGTTCCTTGAGCTTGACCGTCAGCTCCTTCTGCTCGCGATGAGCCGTGACCAACCGCTGCTCAAGCTCGGCCCGCTCGGCTTGCTTCGCGGCGCGCTCGGCAATAAGCCCCTGCTTGTGACCACGAAGCTCATCACGCTTTTGCTTGAGTGCATCGATCTTCAGCCGTAGCTGCGCCGACTGCCACTTCGCGACTCGGCGTTGGGCTTCAGCGAGCTCCTGCTCCGCCGCCGCAACCCTTGCTGCCGCCTGCTCGGCGACTTCCTTGGCCTTGGCCTGGGCTTCCTGCGTCTGCTTCAGCGCGTTCTCGGCTGGGCGGACCTGCTGCTTCGCCAGATTCAAGTCGTTACGCGCCTGGTCGTAGGCCTTGTTCGCCTCGTCCATTTCGTTGGATCGCTCCTTGGCCATCTGATCCGCACGGTCCGTCACGACGCGTTGTTGCTCGTGCTGTTCGCTGGCAGCCTTGGTCTTTTCTTCCGACGCGTCCAACTCGCTCTTACGCTTCTGTGCCTCGGCCGACTTCTGATCAACCTGACCGCGCATCTGCTCGACTCGGCGATCTAGATCCTTTGCCTTGCGCTGATGGTCTGAGGCCTTGCGCTGTTGCTCCTCGGCCTTGCGATGCTTGTCTTCCGCCTGCTTTTTGAGGTCTTCTGCCTGCCTGGCTAACGCGCCCGCTTTAGCACGCTTTTCTTTCGCTTGCGTTTGCGACTTCGTCATCGTCGCCTGCATGTCTGCAGCGCGCTTAGCTTTGGCGTCGTAGGCGTTCTTGAGCTCTTCACTGCGCTTGGCCTGCGCTTCATAGGCCTGCTTCAATTCTTCCGCTCGCTTTTCCTTCTCTTGAGCCTGCTTGGACAGTTCCTCGGCACGCTGACGCAAGCCCGCATCGTCTGGTTTTGTAGCAGCCTGCTTCTTCGCCTCATCCGCCTGCTGACGGGCCTGAGCAGACTGCTGCTGGGCCTGATCAAACTGAGACTTGGCTTGATCCGATTCACGCTTGGCCTGTTCAAACTGGCCTTTGGCCTGGTCCGATTCACGCTTGGCCTGATCTGACTCGCGCTGGTGCTGATCGGCTTGTCGCTGGGCCTGGTCTGCGGCGGCCTTGCCCGAGTCCGCATGGCGCTTCGC
>JARFRI010000003.1 GCA_029287335.1 Phycisphaera sp.
CCCCCTTTTACATGCCCCGCCCCCCACCGATCTCTACACTAGAGTTGGATCGTCGGCAGCGTCAGATGTGTATAAGAGACAGGCGTGCGGTGGATGAGCTGTATCGCGAGCTGGGCTACTGCGCCATCAATAAATCCAAGACGGACTTTGGCGCCATCAAGCTTTGGGGGCCGGATCTGGGCATCGACCGCAGCAGCCGCAACGTCGGCGACCTAATCACCGAGCGCCTGCCGATCACGCTACTCCTAAACCTCATCACCGTGCCGTTGATCTATGTCGTCTCCATCTTTGCGGGGGTGATGGCTGCTCGACATCGCGGCGGCTTATTCGATGTCGGCTCGGGCGTCGTGATGCTCGCGTTGTACTCGATGCCGGTGATCCTCGCGGGCACACTCTTGATCGCGTACACCGCCAACGCGCAGTACCTGCGGTGGTTCCCCGCCTCGGGCGTACACGACCTGCGTGCGGACGAATGGCCGTTTTTCCCTTACTACCAGGACGGCGAACTGTACCGCGGCTGGCTGGTGGACTACGCATGGCACCTGGTCTTGCCGATCATCTGCCTGACGTACGGGGGCTTCGCGTTCCTGACCAAGGTCATGCGCGGCTCGGTGCTCGAGACGATCTCCGCCGACTTCGTCCGTACCGCGCGGGCCAAGGGCGTGTCTGAAAACCACATCCTTTTCCGTCACGTGATGCGTAACTCGCTGCTGCCGTTGATCACGATGGCCGCCGCGATCCTGCCGGGGCTTTTCGTTGGCTCGTTCGTTGTCGAGTTCATCTTCTCGATCCAAGGGATGGGCCTGCTGACCATCGACGCGGCTAAGAACCAGGACATCAACATCATCATGGCGACGACGCTGGTCGGCTCGATCCTCTCGCTCTTTTCGCTTCTGGTGCGGGACATCCTCTACGCGATTGCAGATCCGAGGGTGAGCTATGAGTGAGCACACCCCCGCCGATCCGTCGAACCACGACATCCGACGCCGCCGCAGCCTCGTCGGACAGGCCGCGTTCAAACTCCTTGGCAAGACCGGAGCAGTGCTCGGGTTGGCGTGGATCCTGGTGACCGCCCTGCTCGGGTTTGTCGCGCCCCTTTTAGCAAACAGCTATCCACTGACCTGGCTGGTGCAGGATGAAGCCGGGCAATGGCATCGACAGTGGCCGGCGTTCGCGTATCTCACGCCACTGGACGTGATCTTGACGGCGGGCCTGCTGCTGATGGTCGGCTTGGCTTGTTGCTACCGCGCCGGTGGCAAGCTGTTTTGGGTCTGGCTCATGCCGATGTGCATGCTGCTGCTGCCCGCGTTTATCTTCCACCTGATCCAAGACCATGGCCGGCTGATGGATGTGTTCACCGCAGATCAAGTCGGTACCGCGTCGGTGGTGTGGTGGTGGTTTGGGCGCGTGCTGGCCGCCTTGCTCGCGCTGGGCGGCATCGCGATGTGCTCGGCCAAACTCGCCAAGCACCCGACCTGGCTGATAACCGCGATCGTGCTGTCGGTTGTGCTCAGCGGCATCCTCTTTATCCCCGGCCTGCGTGTTGAGCCTCGGCCTAACTTCGCTTACGACACCGTCCGCAAGATGATCACCGACGGTCAAGCAAAAGACGCGGTCTTCACCCTCGTGCCCTACTCGCCCGATGACCTTCAGGTCGATGCACCGGTAAACCCGAACCTGCTGCCCCCGGGCCCCAGCCCCAGCCAGGCCGACGTCGCCGCCGACATGATGTCCTATATGGAAAGCCAGTATGACATCCGCCTCTACAGCCTCGACCAGGCCAAAGGCGACGACACCGTCACGCCGGCCCCGATCACGATCGATCAGGCCCTCGCCGCGGAGAAGCGGCTGTGGTCGGCGTATCAGAAACAGAACGCCGACGACCCGGCCTACGACAAGGCGCAAGGCGACAAACTGCGCACCAAAGTGCTCAAAGGGTTAGAGGTTTTCTCTGGATCCGAAGTGGGCCTGCGTTATCACCTGATGGGCACCACCGGCAGCGGGCAGGACCTCACCTCACGCATGATCCATGGCTCACGCATCGCCCTGATCATCGGCTTTATCTCCACCGGTATCGCCGTGATCATCGGCATCATCATCGGCGGGCTGCTGGGCTACTTCGTGGGCTGGGTGGACCTCATCGGCCTGCGACTGGTTGAAGTCTTCGCATCCATCCCCGTCATCATGCTGCTCATCATGATCGTCGCGTTCTATGGCCGATCGCTCATCCTCATGATGGTCGTGCTTGGACTGACCGGGTGGGTCGGCTACGCGTACTTCATCCGGGCCGAGTTCCTCAAGCTCCGCAAGATGGACTACGTCATGGCGGCTCGCGCGTCGGGCACGCCGCTTTACCTGATCCTCTTTAAGCACATGCTGCCCAACGGCGTCGCGCCGATCCTTGTCGCCGCGAGCTTCGGCATCGCCGGGGCCATCATGACCGAAGCCACGCTCAGCTTCCTCGGGCTCGGTCTCGAAAATGAACCAAGCTGGGGGCAGATGCTCAATGAAGCCAGACAAGGCGGCTCGTTCTCCTGGTGGCTAGCGATCTTCCCCGGTGCCGCGATCTTCCTCACCGTCTTTGCCTACAACCTCATTGGCGAAGCGCTCCGCGATGTCATCGACCCGCGAGCCGTCGATTAAGCTATCAATCAACCGGACATTTATTATGAGCAAAGAACCCGTTTTAGAAATCAATAACCTCGCCATCAGCTTCCCCGGCGGCGCCGAGGGCCGACGCGTCCAAGCCGCCGACCACGTGTCGATGTCGATCTTCCCGGCACAGACCCTGGCCGTCGTCGGCGAGTCCGGCTCGGGTAAATCCGTCAGTGCGCTGAGCGTCCTGCAACTAATCCCCCACCCGCCGGGACGGACCGACCACGGCGAGATCCTCTGGACTGCCGACCCCACTCGGCCGCACAAAGACTTGCTCAAGTACAGCGACAAGCAGATGCGTAAGGTCCGCGGCAACGAGATCGCGATGATCTTCCAGGAGCCGATGACCTCGCTTAACCCGGTGTATACCGTCGGCGAGCAGGTGCTCGAAGCGATCCTGCTGCACCAAAACGTCGGAAAAGAAGGCGCACTAGCGATCGCGGAGAAGGCCTTGCGCGATGTCGGGATTGCCGACCCCAAGAGCCGACTCACCGAGTACCCGCACCAGCTCTCCGGCGGGATGCGGCAGCGCGTCATGATCGCGATGGCCCTAGCCTGTCAGCCCGCCCTACTGCTGGCCGACGAGCCAACCACCGCGCTGGACGTCACCATCCAGGCACAGATCCTCGAACTGCTCCGCAAGCTGCAACACGACAAGCAGATGGCCATCATGCTGATCACGCACGACCTGGGCGTCGTCGCGGAGAACGCGGATGTCGTGGGCGTGATGTACTCGGGCCGAATCGTCGAGTACGCCAACGTCTACGACATCTTCAACAACCCGATGCACCCGTACACCAAGGGCCTGCTCAAGTCGATGCCCGTGCTCGGGCGGCGCGTCGATCGGCTGCCCACCGTCATGGACGGCGCGATCGTCGAGAACTTCCCCAAGGGCTACACCTGCGCCCCACACATCGACCAGCAAAACCCCGACGGCGGCTACGGCGGCGCGGACGCAAGGCTCTACGAAGTCGCCGACAAACACTGGGTCCTCTGCACCAAAGACGGTGGCCCACCGGCCCAAGACCCGCCCGCACCAAAGCTGAACTACATCCGCGAGGATGCGACCGCCAGCGTCTAAGCGGAAACTGCTAGCTCAGCGCCGCAACCACGGCGACCTACAATCACAACATGCAGCAATTTCAATGCATCTGTGATGGGCCGCTTTACTTCGACAATCGATCGTGCATGTCCTGCAATCGGTCGGTGGGCTGGTGTGAGTCTTGCAAAAAGATTGTCGGGCTGAACGCCGTGGCCGGGGGCCATGTCTGCTCCGCCGGGCACACGGTTTACAAATGTCAAAACGGCGTGTTGCACGATGTTTGTAATCGTTACCACGGAGCAGCAGGGTCGTTGTGTGGGGCCTGTCGCCTGAACCGGACGATACCGGACCTCTCTATCGCCGGACACCTTCAGCGCTGGTCCAGGCTTGAGTCGGCCAAGCGGCGGATGCTGTATGACCTTGAACTGGTCGGGTTTCACGCTGACGTAGAAAACGGGCCGTTGCCGCTACGCTTCGACTTTAAGACCGATGCGGTCCCACAGGGCGACGGGCGCTGGCAACGTTTAGGCAATGGGCAGAAGGTGTTCACCGGGCATGCGTCCGGCGTCATCACGATCAACGTGCGCGAGGCCGACAGCGTTGAGCGCGAAATCAATCGGGTCGCCTTGGGCGAGCCGCAGCGGACACTGATCGGTCACTTCCGCCACGAAGTGGGCCACTATGTCTGGGACGTGCTGATTAAAGATCAGCCTCAGCAGCTTAAAGCATTTACAGACGTCTTCGGAGACCCGTACCAACCCGCCTACGGCGACGCACTGAAGCGCCACTATGCCCAGGGGCCGCCGGCCGATTGGCCCGAGCGTTTCATCAGCCCTTATGCATCGATGCACCCCTGGGAAGACTTCGCAGAGACCTGGCAGGCGTACCTCGATATCTTCGGCACGCTGGAGTTATTAGCGTCTTATGGCTGGCTGCATCAGCAAACCGCCATAGCCGACCTACCCGCGCGGATCGATGCCTACGTGAGGACGGGCGTCAGCCTCAACGAACTGAACCGCAACGCCGGCCTGCTGCCGCTGATACCCGAGATGTTCAGCAAGCCGGTGCGAGAAAAGCTCGCACAGATCCATGCCTGCCTGGGATCCGGCAGCGCTTAATGCACACCTTGATGGACAGCGTCCGATGCGTATCAATAAGAGACGGAGCCAAGGGTGTAAAGTCATCAATGAAGCCAGTTGCTCTAGCCGGGTGCCACACAACTGGCCGAAGGCCTGCTGTGTGTCGAGTGATCTAGGCGCAAGTAATACGGATCCCGTTTTGAATCTGCGCACTGCGACGATTCGATGGTGCCGTGGTCAAGGCCTGTCTCTTATACACATCTGACGCTGCCGACGACCTGTAGAGTGTGTTGATCTCGGTGGTGGGCGGATGATTTTAAAGGGGGGGGGGGGGGGGGGGGGGGGGGGGGGGGGGGGGGGGGGGG
>JARFRI010000020.1 GCA_029287335.1 Phycisphaera sp.
ATCCGTCACTTGTGGCACGAATGTATCCGTCACGCTCGCAAAGGAGGGCCCGGTGCCTAGGCCAACAATGTCCGCGTTGCCCTGCATGCGAGCGCCGATGATGGCTTTGTTGGGATCGGTCACGGTCAGGAGACTTTGCCAGCAATAGCCTTACGAGGGGGTCTTCAGGGCCAAAAACCGCATAGCAGTCAATCCCGCATGGCCAGATAGGACGTGTTAAGGCTCTTGGGGTTGTAGATCCGGGATTCTTGAATGGCGAAGCTCGCCTCGCTGAACATGCTTTCGTGCGTGGCATGGGGGTAGAGATGGACGATCGGGGCCTTACCCAAGGCGGTCATCAGCTTGATCAGCGTACGGAAGTGAAGCCCGATGTCTTCCTTGCGTGGGATCTCGGCGATCAACACGCCACCGGGCTTAAGTAGCTCATGAAACCGCTTTAGCACCGCCAATTGATCATCGACCAAGTGCAGCACGCTGTATGCCGTGATCGCATCGAACGAGCCCGCTTCAAGCGACGGATCGTCAGGCATCGCGACCTTGAAGCTGGCATTCGCCACGCCCTGCTCCCGCCGCCTGTCCTCGGCGAAACCGATCAGCTTGGGCGATAGGTCGATCCCCGTGATCTTCCTGACGTGCTCAGCAAGGTCCAGCGTGATCTGGCCGCCGGCACACCCCACATCCAGCACCACCGCGTCGGGCCCGATCCACTTCGCGGCCCGATCGATTCGTGCCGCGTAGTTGGGTCCTTTGACCGTCTTGCGATCGTACTTCGCCGCCACCTTGTCCCAAAACGCCGCAGGGGTCACCATCACCTGCTCCTTATACCATTAACCGAGCCGCAGTATAAACCCCGCCCCACTCACCCCGGCAGCATCGGCGTGGCCTGCGGCGGCGCTTCCCACACCCGGTACCGCACCTCACCACCGGCAGGTACATACACCACCACAGGCAGCTTGCTGTTGTATCGCACAAGCATCGGCCCGCCGCCCAGCGTCACAAACTGCTTCACCTTCGGCCGACCCTCCGGCACACCAATCCGCGTGCTGAACATGTTCTCAAAAGCATCCTTCGGAGCCGCGTACATCGGATAGCCCCAGCCCTTGACCGTCTTCTTCTCGACTTGGCTGCCGAAGCCCACCCGGTTCACTCCGTCTGTTTCCACCACCTTGCCGACGATCAACTCCACCTGAAATCGGCTCTCGTCCTCCTTCGGCTCAAGGAACAGCACGTAACGCACCATCCCCTCCTCTGCCTCCGGATAGGCCTTGTCGAGTTGCTTCCGCGCCTCCGCCATCCACTTCGGCTCAAGCTCCGGGTTCGCCCCCGGATCAGGCTCAGGCCCCACCGCATGACTCATCGCTAAAGGCACCGACAACAAACCCAAGAGTAAGCATCCAATTATTCCGTATCGCATCGCGTTCCTTTCGTTTGAACCACACAACTATTCTGACGTATCAAGCCGGGGGTTGTTCAATTTCTGCTGACGTCAAGCGATCCCGCTAGGACAAGGCTACGCTAAGAGGACGATCTTATATCGCCAGAAGACGAGGCACGCCGATGACCCGACGTTGTATCCAATCACTGCTCGCCCTGCTCCTGCTCTGCACGCTGCCCGCCGCAGCAGACTGGCCCGGGTTCCAAGGCCTCAACCGCGACGGCGTTGTGCCTGATGCAACCATCCGCACCGACTGGCCCGACGCCGGCCCACCCGTTCTCTGGACCGCTGACACGGCCCCGGGCTTCGGCAGCGCCGCCATCGTCGGCGACACGGTCTACCTCCTGGATCGCAACGGTATCAAGGGCGATCGCCTCCGTGCCCTGCACCTTAACACCGGCCAAGAACAATGGGTCATCGACTACGACGCGCCCGGCCGACTCAGCTACGACGGCGCTCGCTCCACCCCGACCGTCGAGTGGTCCTTCACCGGCCGACGTGCCTACACCGTCGGCCCACTCGGCCACATCACCTGCTTTGACCTCGTCGAAGCAAAAATCCTCTGGCAAAAACACATGGACGACTTCGGTGCCGCCCCGCCCAAGTGGGGATGGAGCCAGTCGCCACTACTGATAGGCGACCTCGTCATCATCCAACCCATGGCCGACGACGCAGGCCTGGTCGCACTGAACCAAGTCACCGGCGAAGTCGCCTGGCAATCCAAATCCATCGGCAATGAAGGCTACGCCTCGCCACGCCGCGTCAAACTCGCCGGCACCAAACAACTCATCACCTTCACCGCTACCCAAGTCACCGGCCTATCCCCCAAGACCGGCGACATCCTCTGGACCTACGACAACATCCCCGTCAAACGCGCCATCCCCACGCCCGCACTCGTCGGCGACGACAAACTCTTCATCACCGCTGGCTACGACGCAGGCTCCGCCCTGATTGAGATCACCCATCAGGAAAACATCTTCGCCGTCAAAGAACTCAAACGCGATCAAGACCACGGCGGGCAGATCCACTCCGCCCTGCCCCTTGGCCAGCACCTCTACGCCAACCTCAACACCAACGAAAACCTCCGGCAACGCGGTAAAGACGCGCACGGCCTGGGCTGCTTCGACCTCGCAGGAAACCTCCTATGGAAAAGCGACAACGCCCCCGACCTTAACCGCGGCCCCATCCTCGCCCTGGGTCAATACCTGCTCACCCTCGGCGGCGAGGACGGCACCCTCCGACTCATCAAGCCCGACCCCGCCGGCTATCAGGAACTCGCTCAAGCCAAGGTCTTCCCCGCCGATCAAAACCGCAACATGATCTGGGCACCCATGTCCTTTGCCAACGGCTTGCTCCTCGTCCGCAGCCAAAACCAACTCAAGTGCATCGACCTCCGCCCCAACCCCGCCACCTCACGCATCCCCTAACCAACCCCTCGCGTACAAACACAATCCGGGGACACAGCTTGAAAAATTTGTAGCCGCTACTTCTTCCGCTTAAGCGTTTCGATTCGGCTCTTGGCGATCTCGATCCGGCGCGCGGCCCAGTCCGCGTCTTTTCCCGCGCCCTTGTAGTCCGAACGCAAGCCGTTCAACTTCCGCTCCAAGTCGCGCAGCTTTTCGCGCGACTCGCGATACGCCTCTTGCTGCTCACGATATACCGCGTCGATCGT
>JARFRI010000069.1 GCA_029287335.1 Phycisphaera sp.
CCGGGCAACGGGATAAAGAAGCCAATGCGATAGATGACCAGCATCGAGATGGTGAAGAAGAGCTTGTTACGGAGCTCTTTGATCCGCCAGATATTGATAAACGCTTGAAGCATGGGACCCTGGGTTGGACGGGCGTCCTGCCCGTCGGTTTCCTGTCATTCTTCTGGCAGGCCTCGGCCCGCCGCATGTTGACGGGCACCAAGTGCCTGTCTTACCGAACGAAATCTCAGGCAACGGTGATACTGCCGCCGGCCTTGGTGATCTTGTCTTCAGCAGACTTGGAGAACTTCGCCGCGGTGACGGTGAACTTCTTGCTTGTCTCGCCGTTGCCAAGCACCTTCACGGGCAGCTTGGTGTCACGGATCAGGCCGTGCTTGACCAGCATCTCGGGGTTGACTTCCGCACCGTCATCGAAGCGGGCATCGATGGCCGAGAGGTTCACGACCGAAAAGTGCTTCTTGAACATCGCGTTGGAGAAACCGCGCTTAGGCAGTGCTTTCCAAAGCGGCGTGCCGCCACCTTCGTGCGCGTTGGAGTTACCCGAACGCGAGCCGTAGCCATTGTGTCCTCGGCCAGCAGTCTTGCCGCTACCCGAGCCCGGGCCACGCCCGATGCGTTTACGCTTCTTGTGCCGACCGACTTTGTCGGTGATCTCGTGGATCATCATGGCGGGTCTATCCTTTCAGAGTCCGGCAGTTTCGCCGGGATTTGCAATTCAGTTTCGTGGGGGATCGTAGGCCTGCGTCAACAGGTCGATCAGTCTTTCTTCTCTTCTTCCGCAGGCTTGTCTTCAGCAGGAGCCTCTTCAGTCGGTGCTTCTGCAGTCGGTGCTTCTGCAACAGGCTCAGCAGGGGTTTCCTCGGCCTTTGGTTCGGCTTCGGGTGCTGGCTCTGACCCGGCCGCTGAAGCGGCCTCCGCCGGGGCTTCATCCTTCTTAGGCTCTTCTTTCTTAGGCTCTTCCTTCGGCTTGATCGAGTCGTTGGCTTCCTTCAGCGACTTGGCCGGGGCGATCTCCGACGACTCTTCCATCAGCTTCTTGCTGGCGGCGAGCATCTCGTCAACGCTCGACGATTCGATTTCGACACCACGCAGTGCGGCGACCGACTCTCGGCTACGCAGGGCTTTGAGCCCGTCGACAACCGCCTTGGTCAGGTTGATCGCGTTGGTCGAGCCATAGGCCTTGGTCAACACGTCTTGCACGCCAGCCATCTCGAGCACCGCACGGACGGTACCACCGGCGATAACACCGGTACCCGGGGCGGCGGGGATCAGGCGGACTTGGCTTGCGCCAAATCGACCGGTCACCTGGTGGGGCAGCGTGCCTGCACGGCTGGTGATCTTGAAGATGTTTCGCTTCGCAGCCTTCTGGGCTTTTTCGATCGCAGCGGGGACGCCACGGCCCTTGCCGTAACCCACACCGACTCGGCCCTTGCGGTCGCCGACAACGACGAGCGCGCTAAAGCTCATGCGGCGGCCACCTTTGACGGTCGTTGCCGTCCGGTTGATCGCCACGGTCGTGGATTCGAGTGCTGATGCTTCGTCGAGGACTTCTGCCATATTCGTCTCGTAGGGTAGTTGCGGCTGGTTTGGTACGCCGCAGTGTTTTTAGTCTTATGTAAGTTTTAGAACTTCAAGCCGCCCTCACGCGCGGCTTCGGCCAGGGCCTTGACCCGGCCGTGATACTTAAAGCCGTTGCGATCAAACGCGATCGCTTCGATGCCCGCAGCCTTGGCTGCTTCGGCGATCTTCGTGCCGACCACTTTGGCCGCATCGACGTTGCCGCCCTTTTCGGTCTTCGCCTGCACGGTGCTGGCCGAGACGAGGGTCTTGCCCTCGAAGTCGTCGATAAGCTGGGCGTAGATGTGCTTGGAGCTGCGATAGACCGACAGGCGTGGCTTGGCTGGAGAGCCGAAGATGGCCTTGCGGATACCGTACTTGCGACGCTGGCGTCGGACGTTGTTGAGTTTCTGTGCGTTCATTATGTAAGCCTTTAGCTTTTGGCTGTTAGCCGTTAGCTCAAACCAAATATTTATTAGCCACCGAAGGCCTTGCCCTGTTTACGGAGGACCTTCTCGTTGGTGTACATGATGCCTTTGCCGTTGTAGGGCTCGGGCTTACGGTGTTCGCGGATCTTCGCGGCGATCTCGCCAACCAGTTGCTTGTCCACGCCGCTGATCTTGATGTCTTGGTTCTTGATATCGGCGGTGATGCCTTGAGGAACCTCGACGATGCGAGTGTCTGCGTAGCCAACGTTGAGCTGGATCTTGTTGCCCGCGAGGCTGGCCGACCAACCCACGCCCACGATCTTGAGCGACTTGCTGTAGCCCTCGGTCACGCCGACGATCATGTTCTGGATCAGCGATCGCGTGGTGCCGTGCATCGCGCGGGCGAAGCGGGTCTCGGCGGCGCGCTCGACGCTGACTTCCTTGCCGTCGTCGGACAAGGTGACCTTAACCTCGGGCTTGATGTTGTAGGACAGGTTGCCCTTAGGCCCAGAGACAGCGACTTCATCGCCGTTGATCTTGACGGTCACGCCCTTGGCGATCTCGACTGGTTTTTTTCCGTTTCTTGACACGTAGCTGGTTCCTTTCAGACGGCCTCGGTTGTGTTGAGCCGCCTTAATGCAAAACGCAGGATCGGTTTATTCAACCGTACAAAGTAGTTCGCCGCCGACCTTGTGCTCACGGCACTGGCGGTCGGAGAGCACGCCACGAGGCGTGGTGAGGATCGCGATGCCCAGGCCGGCCAATGGGCGCGGCAGGTCACCGACCTTGCGGTAGACACGGCAGCCGGGCTTGGACTCACGCTTGAGGACGTGGATCAGTTGCTCGCCAGCCGGGCCGTACTTCAGGTCAATACGGATCAGGCCTTGTCGGCCGTCTTCGATCACGTCGTAACCACTGATGTAGCCCTCGGTCTTGAGGACCTCGGCGATACCGCGCGCAACTTTGGAGTTGAGTACGCGGACCTGGTCGGTCTGGTTACGCACCGCGTTACGGATGCGGGTGATCATGTCAGCAATAGGGTCGGTCATAGACATACGGGCGGGCTCCTGCGTTTTGCAAGGGCGAATGGTTGGGTCGTTTCACGCGGCAAGCCGCGTCGTTTTATGTTGTTACCAGGACGCTTTACGCATCCCGGGGATCTTGCCTTGGAGGGCCAGCTCACGCATCTTGATGCGAGAGAGCTTGAACTTGCGGTACACGCCGCGGCTTCGGCCGGTCAGCTCGCACAAGTTACGAACGCGGGTCGGGCTTGCGTCGCGGGGCAGCTTCTGCAGGCCCTCTTGGTCGCCGTCGGCCTTGAGTTGCTTGCGAAGTTCGGCGTATTTGGCGACGGTTGCTTTCACGCGTGCGTTGCGAACGATGGTGGATTTAGAGCTCATAGGGTTCTATCTCTTGAGTGTACTTTTACTCGGAGTGTTAAGCGATTCGCGTGCTAAGCCGAAAGCGGCTTATGATTGTTTCTTCTTCTTGACTTCGGGTTTCTTAAACGGGAAGCCCATCTCGGTCAGGCAGGTCTTGGTGATCTCGTTGGTCGAGTTCTTGAAGACGAGCGTGACATTCATGCCGTGGGTGTACTGGGCACTGGCCATATCGATTTCGGGGAAGATGCCCTGCTCGGTCAGACCGAACGAGTAGCTGCCTCGGCCATCGAAGCTGGTGGCCTTCATGCCGCGGAAGTCTTTAATCCGTGGCATGGCCAGGTTGACCAGGCGATCGTAAAACTCCCACATGCGGTTGCCGCGAACGGTCACCATCGCGCCGACTTCATAGCCGATCCGCAACTTAAAGTTACTGACCGCCTTCTTGGCCTTCTTCATGATCGGGCGTTGGCCGGTAATCAGGGAGAGGTCGTCGATGACCTGCTCGCGGGCCTTGGGGTTCAGCTTCGTGCCGTCGAGCTGGTTGCCCATGCCGACGGTGATCACGATCTTGTCGAGCTTGGGCATCGCCATGGGGTTGGTGATGCCGAAGTCGGACTTGATCTTCTCAAGGACGGGGCCTTCGAATTGTGTCTTAATGCGGGGTGTCATGATCTTGCTCTTTTGCTGCGCCACGGGATGTGCGTGGTCGTCTTAGGCGAGTGTTATTTGTTTACTTCCGAGCCTTCTTGAGGGGAGGGCCGAGGGTTTCGCCGGTTGTCGCGGCGACGCGGAGCTTCTCGCCCTGTCTCTTATACACAT
>JARFRI010000075.1 GCA_029287335.1 Phycisphaera sp.
GCACGCCACAGATCGAAGTCACCTTCGAGATCGACGCCAACGGCATCCTCAACGTCAAAGCGACGGACAAGGGCACGGGCAAGGAAAGCAACATCGAGATCACCGGTAGCTCGGGTCTGAGCGAAGCGGAGATTGAGAAGATGAAGCAGGACGCCGAGGCGCACGCGGATGAAGATAAGAAGGCCCGCGAGTTGGTGGACCTGAAGAACCAGGCCGACCAGGTCGTGTTCCAGACGCGTAAGCAGCTCGAAGAGCACGGCGAGAAAGTCAGCCCGGAGATCCGCGGCAAGATCGAAGGCTCGCTGAGCAACCTCGAAGAGAAGATCAAAGGCGACGACGGGCAAGCCATCCAGGCCGCACTGACCACGTTGAACAACGACGTGCAAGAGCTCGGCAAGGCGATCTACGAAGCCAGCGCTGCCGAGGGCGGCCAGCCCGGTGCTGATGGCGCAGACGCATCAGCCGAGAGCGGCAGCGACGGTAGCTCGGACGATGACGATGTCATCGACGCGGAGTATGAAGTCAAGAATTAATGCGTCTTACTAAATGATTCAATAGCCAAGTGAGCCCGCGGCATGTTGCCGCGGGCTTTTCTTTTGTGGTCGCCTCCGCAGCGAGCGACAAAGGGCGTTGCCCCCTGTACCCCCAAAGACAAAAGACAATGCAACCCATGAAGCGCTGCGGCTTGCCGCGATCTATTCGGCATCCAGTTTTTTCAAAACCGCCTGCATGTCCGCCCAGACTTTTTTGCGGTTCTCGGTGGTGTAGGACCGCAGCAGGTAGGCGGGGTGGAAGGTCGGCATGATTGGCAGCATCGGGTCGGTGTGGACGAACTGGGCCCATGTGCCGCGGAGGCGGGTGATGCCGGTGGTGGATTGCAGGGCGAATTTCGCGGCGGCTCCGCCTAGGGCCACGAGGACGGTGGGGCGGACAATCGCGACTTGCTGGGCGAGGTAGGCACCTTGAACAGCGGCTTCCTCGGGGGTCGGCGTGCGGCTGCTGGGCGGGCGGTATTTGACGACGTTGGCGATGTAGACCGATTCGCGCGAGAGCTTCATCGCGGTGATCATCTTGTCGAGCAGTTCGCCAGCTGGGCCGACGAAGGGGCGACCGGTGCGGTCCTCTTGCTCGCCGGGGCCTTCGCCGATGAACATGAGTTTCGCGTCTACGTCGCCTTCACCGAAGACAAGGTTGGTTCCTTGGGGGCGCTGGGCCTGGACCTTGGGGTCTTGCTCGAATTGTTTGGCGAGTTGTTGGAGGCGTTCACGCTTTTCGGCGGTGGACAGGCCGGTGCGGAGCTTGACGTCGCCGGGGTGAACAGGGGGCAATGGCGGGGCGGTGTCGCGTGCGGGGGGTGGCTTGAGGGAGAAGTTGCTCGTGGCGGGGCGAGTCGAGGGCTGGGCAATGCTGAATTTGACTTCGTTCGCTTGTTGTCGTGACCCCACGGCATCGGCTTGGGCTGATGCCATGGGCTTATTGGGAGCGGTGCCCGTGGTGCGGATGGGGATGGGTGTGGGGACCGCAGTGACGCCCAGGAGCGCATCGGTTTGGATGTGTTGGCGAAGGATACGGGTCGGGTCAGGGCTGGGCATGGCGGGGTAAGCGTACCGCGCGAACGATGGTTTGGGTGTGGTTGGGGGTGAAAACGTCCGAGAAAACCGGGACTGGGGCTTGGGGGTCGTGTCGTGTCTGGTTTGTGGATGAAAAACGGTGGTCATCCGATGCAATAGCGGCATCGGCCTGTTAAAGCCGATTGATTTTTAGACGACTTTTTACGCCGAATAATTGGAGCATTCATCATGGGCGAAGCCACACGCAACAAGACCGTACTCGGACCAGACTGCAAGATCTCGGGCGAACTGACGCTCGACAACGACGCGGTCATCATGGGGCAGTTCACCGGCACCTTGCGTGTCACGGGGATGCTCGAACTGACCGAGTCTTCCCAGATCAACGGCACGATCATCGCCGGCACTCTCCGCATGGCGGGCAAGGCCGAGGCCGACGTGGTCGCTGAGCACGGCTGCGAACTCATGCCCGGTGCCCAGCTTCTGGGTCAGCTCTACACGAGCCACCTGAACGTCATCGAAGGCGCGGTCTTCCAAGGCGACGTCTGCGTTGGTCCAAAGGCCATCCAGGCTGCGACCGAAGCACTGGGCCAGCAGGATGAGTACGAAGACGAGCCAGAAGAGCAGAGCTACAGCTCGTCGATGATGATGAGCCAGCACGAAGAGCCTGCCGAGGAAGAAGAAGAGCAACAGGTCACGACGATGCCCAGCTCGGTGAATGCCGTGCTTCAGCGCCGCCGTGCGAAGGTGCTCCAGGCTCGTCGCCCCGCGACCAATGGCCAACGCTGATCCCGGGCCCTTGTTTAAGGAGGGCCTGATCCATGCCATTGCGCCCGGCACTTGCTGCGTTTCACCCTAAAGGGCCAAAGCCTAAGACCGTGCGGTCGGTTAGCTGCCCGCACTGTTCTTACGCGTTTGATATCTCTCAGAAGGCGATGTCGATCCGCTGTCCGCAGTGTACTCGGCCGCTCGCGTTTGAGGACTTGCACCTGGACTCCAAGATCCAGGGCGATGTGTCCACGATGGGCACGGTCCACCTCGGCGGTCAGGGTGAGATGGTCGGTCGATTGATCTGCGGCGAGCTGAACAGCGCGGGACGCGTCGATGGCAAGATTGTTGTCTACGGCCGAGCCGAGCTACAAGCTGATTCTCTAGCGACCGGGCAACTCAATGCCCGGTCGTTTGTTGCGCACTACGGCTCGAGTGTTCGGATGTCGGTGAAGATCGGGCCCAAGTCCCTGGCGGCCACGACGATGGGCACGGTGACGACCCGGCCAGTTCAGCGAACGGGGCGACGGATCGTAGGCGGGATGACCAATGCCGAGCGTTTCCGGCCGGTGGGGTGACGGCGACGGTGTTGGCAAACGACGGATTATGGCGGGTCAGTCCTTGCTGATAATCATGCGGATGATGCCGGGGTACTCATAGAGCTCTTTACGGGTGCGCACGCCAAGCTTGCGGTAGATGTTGCGTACGTGGACGTGGACCGTGTTGGGCGATCGTTCCAGGTGCTCTGCAATGCGCTGCTCGGTCAGGCGTTGGAGGAGTAGGGCGCAGACACGCTTTTCAGTGGGGCTAAATGACGGGGGCGTTAGTCCGGTCGGTGTAAGTACTGGTTTTTGGTGTGGGCCATTGGGTTGCTTCGGTTCAGGCATAAAAACTCCGAAATAAGCATGTGATACATATGAGGCGAAGGCTATTATGAAACGTGCTGGTGATGCAGGTTTATTTAGTAGCTGGACGAATCATAATGCTTTTTATCACGTAGGGTATTCGGCGTTCACCCTAGTGTGCAAGATGCTGAATCGAACCTAGGGCCGTTGATTTTCGTTTCATCAATGCAAAGCCATGTATGTAAGCAAGCATTTTATGGAAGATCTAGATGAGTAATGACGACAAGAGAAATGGCTGGGCACACATCGTAGGCGTTATTTCTATTTGTGTGATCGGCTTAATGGCTCCCCAAGCACCAGCAAATGAGGCTGGGCCGGCGACTGAGCAGGTCTCAACGATGGTGCCCGAGACGGCAGAAGACCTCGCGCTGCTTGAAGAGCGGGTCGCCCAGGTTGTTGAGCGAAGCATGGACGCGACGGTCTGCGTGCAGTCCGGCGGGGGCTCGGGCAGCGGGGTGATCATCTCGGAAGATGGCTATGTGTTGACGGCCGGCCATGTCGCGGTTGAGCCCGGTCGGCCGGTGACGTTTATTTTTCCCAACGGCAAGAAAGTGCGCGGTAAATCCTTAGGCATCAATGTCGGTATCGATGCGGGGATGATGAAGATCACGGACAAGGGCAAGTGGCCCCACGTCGAACTTGGCGATATGTCTGAGGTCAAGCCCGGTAGCTGGGTCGTGGCCATGGGGCACCCCGGCGGGTTCGACAAGGAGCGATCGGTGGTGGCTCGGCTGGGGCGTGTTTACCGCGTGCGGTCTTCGGTGATCCAGACCGACTGCACGATTATTGGCGGGGACTCGGGCGGGCCGTTGTTTGATTTGGATGGCAAGGTCATCGGGATCCACAGCCGGATTAGTAACAGCCTGCGTCAGAATTTTCATGTGCCGATTTCGATCTACGAAGCGGACTGGGAAAAGCTGGCGGCCGGTGAGATGTGGAACCGTCTGGCACGGCGGGGCAACCTGCGTCCCGGCGGGCCGTACATCGGTGTACAGGGTCAGAACGGTTTTGAGTTGGGCAAGGGCGCGGCGCTGTCGCGCGTTTACGACAACTCGCCGGCGGCGGAAGCGGGGCTGAAAGGCGGGGACGTAGTGGTCGAGTTAGACCACTCGCCGATCGGCAGCTTCGGCGATCTTTCGGAAATTGTTGGCAACCTCGAGCCCGGCGACCGTGTGCCGGTCGTGGTGATGCGTCGGGGCGAGCGCGTCAAGTTAGAGATCGTGATCGGTAAGGCCGGCGAGTGATCGCTTTTGAAGATCGCGGCTTCTTTGTTTTACCTTGAAAATGAAGTAATTATGAAAAGCAAAATGATCCAGCGCATCCTCGTATTAATCGGCTTCTTCACACTGTTGGCATCGCCCGCGATCGCGCAGGGCGACGATCAATCACGCTTTGCGCCGGACGCTGAGATCCGCGCCGCCTTCGATGATGTCATCCGCGACGCCCGAGCCAGTGTGGTACAGCTGGTCGTCGATGGCGAGGAGCGCGTGCTGGGCACGCTCATTGATGAAGAGGGCTACATCTGTCTCTTATACACATCTCCGAGCCCACGAGACTGTGGTCCGGATCGCGTATGCCGTCTTCTGCTTGAAAAACGGGGGGGGGGGGGGGGGGGGGGGGGGGGGGGGGGGGGGGGGGGGGGGGGGGGGGGGGGGGGGGGG
>JARFRI010000203.1 GCA_029287335.1 Phycisphaera sp.
GCCCGCCTCATAGAGCGCCCGTGATGCGATGCGGTGTCCGCGGTCGGGGTTCTGCAGCGGAGCCAGTTCCACCAGCGCTTCATCGGGCTTGCCCATATCGCGGTAGTTGATCGCCAGCTCTAGCCAGGCCTCGGTGCCGAAACGTTCACTGATCGCGCGGACCTCGTTGAGCGTTGCCGCCGCTTCATCATGTGAACCGGCCAAGCGCTGGGCTCGGCCCTGCAACAGCATCGCGCGCTCTTTGGAAGCTTCGCCTTCGATCGCTGCGAGATACTTCAGCGCCGCTTTGGGCTCGCGCCGATTAATCAGTGTCTCGCCAAGCCAGAGCCGTTCGTCGTCGCTAAAGACCTCTGGCCCGCCGAGCTCTTGCATCTTCATGCGCGTCTCGTAGGCTCGGCCGATCTTGCCGTTGTCTGCATCATGCTGGGCGACGATCCGCATCGCGCTGAGCTTCGAAGGCTTGGCCAGCCCTTCACGCTCGACCGCATCCAGCAACAAAGGCACCCCGCGGTCGCTGTCGCCCTGTGTCATGCGGATCAGCCCCTGCTCCAAGACGGACTCGGCACGGTACGGGTTGATCGGATGCTCGCGCGTCAGTCGGCTGTGCGTCGCAAGGGCCTTGTCCAGGTCGCCGCTGTACCGCTGAGCAACCGCCAAGCGATACAACGCCTCCTGCTCGACCTCGGGCGTCCGCAGCGTGGTGTCATCGATCTGCAAGACGCTCGATGCCAGGTCGATCACTTCCTGATGCTTACCCAGCGCAACGAGCAGTTCCATCAAACGGAAACCCGCTTGCAGCGAGGTCGGCGATGGCTGATCGATCGTGCCGAGGTAGGTCTGGTAGTCCTTGGCGGCTGGTGCGATCTCGCCGTTGGTTTCGTAGAGGTGCGCTCGGCGGAGCAAGGCCTGCTGGTAATACGGGCTGGACTTGCCGCGCTCGATGAACTGCGTCAGACGCGCGGCACCCTGTTCGACCTGCCCAGCTTTCGCGTCGGCAGTGGCCTGCAGGAACGCGACATCGACGGCCAGCTTCGTGTCGGGAAATCGCTTCTTGAGCGCGAAGATCGTGTCGCTCATCGCGTCGTACTGCTTGAGCTCGAATTGGCTCATCGCGAGTTTGTAGAGCACTTTTTCCTGGATCGGCAGGCTGCCGGCCCCGCCGGAGACTTGTGCCAGCAGCTTGGCGGCTTGTGCGTGTTGGTCTTGCTCTTGGTAGGCCGAGCCCGCGAGGTAGTACGCGGGCAGGCGATCGGACACGGGCAGCGCATCGATCGCGTTGTTAAAGGTCTTCTGCAGGTCGTCGTAGCGCTCATCCGCAAACTGTGCCCAGAGCAGCCCCACGACGGCCGGGGCAAAGTGTGGCGAGCTCTGATACCGCGCGGCGACCGTGTTGTAGTAGCTGATCGCCTTGTCGTAGTCCCCTGCGTTGTAGCTCAGGTCGCCCGCAAACCGCGCGGCCTCCGGCGTGATCGCGTTGTCCTCGATCGTCAAGCAACGTTCCAGCGCCGCCAGCGCCTTGACGTTGTCCTTCATCAATGCACGAACCTTGGCCAGGTCCAGCAGGGCGCGAGCCTTCATCGGTGTATCAAGCTGGGCCGCGTCGGCCAGCGCGGTGGCGGCGGCGCCCATGTTGTCCGCGCCGCGGTAGGCCAGGCCCTTGAGATACAGCGCCGAGACCGCGACCTTGTCGTCGAGGTCTTCGGTCTTGATCTGTTCAAGCGGGCCGAGCGCTTCTTTGAATTTACCTTGATCGCTGAGCACCTGGCCGTGCAGGAGTTTGACCGCGTAGCCTGGCACAATCGTAGGATCGGCGGCAGATTTGAGCAGCGTCGCCGCCTTGTCGTTCTGCCCGGTTTTGCGGTACAGCAGCGCGCGGTAATACTGCGCATCGCCGAGCTTCTCGCCGGCAGGGAACTTGCCGAGGTACTCATCGAACTCCGAAGCCGCCTCATCGACATCGCCACGCTGCAGCAGCTTGTAGGCAAACAAGAACTGTTGATGCTCCGCGTCGGACTGGGCCAACGCAGCACTGGGCAGCATGGCTAATACGAACATCAGCATCAAGATCATTGGGCGTCGATTGAACATCGCAACTACTCCTTGCCCACGCGGGACAGGCGGATGTCTTCCAGGCCGACCGCGTAAGCCGCATCCATAATCCGCGATTGCAGGCCAACCTTGGCCTCTTTATCGCCACGCAGGATCACGGGCTGATCGGTCGAGATCGCAGCAAGTTTGGTCAGTTCGCTTTCGAGTTGTTCCAACGGCACCAATCGCTCGCCAAGGAAGATTCGGCCCTCCTCGTCGTAGGTGATCACCACCTTCAACGCCTCGTTCGTCCCCACCTCGGCCGACTCGCTGGCGGGCAGACCCACATCGACCGACAACTCCTGCTCACGCATTGAGTACGTGGACATAAAGAAGATCAGCAGTAAGAACAGCACATCGACCATCCCTGCCAAGGGCAGGACCGGTCGTACGCGTTCTCGGGATTCGGATGCAAAACCCATGTCTTCGTGCTCGTCCTTTAATTAGTCACGTAGCGGCGGTCGGCCCACGTGCATCGCACTGACCGCGATGGGCTTCTCGTCACGCTTAATGTGGTCGGCGATCATGTGGACCGCCTGCTCCGCATCGGCGAGTGTGCGCGTCGCGCGGGCCTTGGACAGCGAGTAAAACACCAGCGTCAAGATGCCTACGCTCAGGCCAAACAACGTCGTCGCCATCGCCTCGCCCACACCGCGCGAGAGGACCATCGCGTCGACCCCGCCCGACTCGTGCTCCAAGCCATAGAACGCCTTGATCATGCCCAGCACCGTGCCGACCAGCCCGAGCATCGGCGCGATGTTGCTGATGTCCGCCAGGTAGCTGACGCGGTTCCAGACGATGTCCGCCTGTCGTCGGCCCTCGGTATCGATCATGCCGAGCATGACCGTGTGGTTCTGTTTGTGGTTCTCAACGCAGCGCTGAACGATCGATGCGGCAAAGACGCCCCGAGCGCGTCGGCAGACATCGCCAGCCCGCTCATAGTCCCCACGGATCACCAGCTTCACCACCTCATCCACAAACCCGGGCGGCGCAAACGTTCGGCGGTTGATCGTCATCATGAAGTACAAAAAGAAGATCAGACCCAAAACCGACAACCCCGCGATGATCCCGTTGATCACCGGCGAGAACATAAACAGGTCACGGAACTTATAAAGCGGGTTGTCGCTGAGGTCGACTGGCGTGTTGTCGGGCTCAGCCGCAACGGGCGCAGCGGGCTGGGCCGATTCGACGCCCGCGCCTTCGTCAGGCGGGTCGGTGCTCTGGGCGTTCACCATCAGGGTCGCGCTAAAAGCCATCGCCAGCAGCACCACCATCAGCCCCAGCCGTAGCGGGGTCCGGTTCTTGTTCGGTTTTATCACGGTCACAGTCTGTACCATATCCATAGGAATGATGACGCTAATCAAGCGGACATCATACTAGCGCTGGGGATCAACTGTTGGATCGCCGGTCTCAGCCATCGATGATCGGCAGGGCCATCACCGATCCACGCTGACGCACCATCAGGCTGTTTGCCTCGGCCCCGATGCCCAACGCCCCCGCACCCGCACCCGGAGCAGCCTGAGGCGTCGCCTCGACCTCACGCTCGTCAAACAGGTGGATCTTCATCCCCAAGTCCGCCAGCATCTGGTGATCCTGCTTAGGCGTTCGGCCAAACGTCGTTAGATAATTGCCGATCAAAAAGCTCGATCCGCCGGCAAAGAACATCCAGCTCTGCATATCACGCAAAATCGTCTCACGGCCCCCCGCGATCTTCAATTCACGATCAGGAAGAATAAATCGGTAGATCGCCACGATCTTGAGCGCCTGCATCGGCTCAAGGTTGTCACGCTTGCCATGCAGCGGCGTGCCCTGGATCGCGTTGAGGAAATTGATCGGCACGACATCCGCGCCCAGTTCTTTCAACTCAAAGGCCATGTCCAATCGGTCTTCCCAGTCTTCGCCCAGGCCGAAGATCCCGCCGGAGCAGATCGATAGGCCCGCCTCCTTTGCGATGCGGATCGTGTTGACACGGTCGTCGTAGCTGTGCGTCGAGACGACGTTGCCGAAGTGCCGTCGGCTGGTCTCAAGGTTGTGGTTGATCCGCTGCACGCCCATGTCCGCCAAGCGTTTGGCCTGGTCGGGCTTGAGCTCACCCAGCGTCGCGCAAGGACGAATCTTGCCGCCCTCGGCCGCCTCTCGAAAGAAAGGCTCCATCCAGTCCAGTTCTTTGTCCGTTGGTCCACGGCCCGAGTTCACGATGCCGAAGCTCGACGCCCCGCTGGCCAACGCTTCCTCCGCCGCCGACTGCATCTCATCGACGCGCATCCGCGAGGGCTTCACATGTGTTTCGTAGTGCTTGGACTGGCTGCAATAGGAACAATCTTCCGAGCAGCCGCCGACCTTGCCGGTGACGATCGAGCAGAACTTCGCATTGGCCCCGACGAAGTGCGTGCGGATCTTGTTGGCCCAGAAGAACAGGTCGTAAAGGTCGTTGCCTTGGAGTTGGGTTAGCTCGCGCGCCTGGTCGCGGGTCAGCGGCGTACCAGATAGCACCTGGATACCCAGTCGCATCGCGGTGTCGTTCATAAAAGCGCTGGCGGGCAGCGCGTCGGTGGTGGCAAGGGTGTCTGGCATCGCTTGTTTATACATGGGCGAGCGATAAAAAAAAAGCCGACGCGAGCGCCGGCCTTGAATCGGTTGGGATGACTGCGTCGGCAAGCTTACTTGCCAAAGATGTCCGCCATGCGGATACCCTGGATGGGTTCGATCTGTTTACGGCCAACATTGGGGGCGTAAACGACCAAGACGCCGGCGTTGTTATCAAGGACAAACAGCGACTCTTCGCCATCATCCTGACCACCGCGGGTCCGCGCGGTCATCATCGTAAAGGCGGGCATCGCAATCACCTGGTCGGCATGCGCGGCGTTGGGCGCGCTTTGTTGATCGACACGAACGACAAGGATCGCACAGAGCACAAAGGCCGAGGCAATCAGGCAGAAACAAGCGGTTTGGATACGATTCATATCAAGGCTCCTCATGGGAGTGGGGTGTTTAGTTTGGTTACACAAAGGATGAACGATCAACAGATCAGCGTCCGCCGCCGGCGCTGCCCTTCTTAAGGTCGTCTGCGATCTCGCGCGTCCCGATGATCTCAACCTTCTTGTTGGCGCTGTTGACGGTGAAGCCGGCAACGCGACCGGTGCGGGTATCCATGATGTAGATGACCTGCTGCTGGGCCTGGGGCGTGTTGCCCGCGATCATCAGGTAGCTGCCGCCGCCGAGTTGTGCCTCGGCTTTGGGAACAGGGCCAAGCGTCAACGCGATGGCTGCGAGCAGCACCACGTTGAGCACGATCAGGACTGAGAGTGAGCGTCGGTTCATGCTGGACCTCCCTAAGGTCTTCAGGTCAAAAATCAGGACATCGTTTGCTTGGTACGACTTAGTCCTGGTGAGTTCGTTTCGGGGACATCAGGCAACCCAATACAACCAAAGCGCCAAAAAACAGGGCCAGCAAAAACGCTAACCATGATGCCGACTCCGGTGCGGACTCGACCGGCTCTTGGCCGATCTGCCCCAGTGTCGGCAACGCCGACATCATCAGTAAAGACGCTAGTGCGATACGCAAGGTTACGTTGTGAAGTGCCTTCTTCATATAGAAGATCATACGCCAACACGCCCACCTACGGCAATCGTCTAATCAGATTACGTTGGGAGGCTTGAGGCTTGAGTCCTGAGGCTTGTGTACGACCAATCCCCAAACCTCAAGACTCAGGCCTCATTGCTAAGATGCTCCCATGCTTTACTGGCTGCTCTTCCTCGTCGGTGCCTACCTGCTCGGGTCCGTGTCTTTCGCGCTGATCCTGGGCAAACTCAACGGCATCAACATCCGAGAACACGGCAGCGGAAACGTCGGTGCCACCAACCTCGGCCGAGCGCTGGGCAAAAAATGGGGCCTGCTCTGCTTTTTTCTAGACATGAGCAAGGGTCTGGTCCCCGTGCTGGCCTACGGACTCTGGGGAGGGCTGATCAACGCTGGTGAAGCGCCGATCGGCAGCGTCGCGATGCTCCAGTGGCTGGCCGTCGGCGTCGCGGCCGTCGTCGGGCACGTCTTCCCGGTCTTCCTCAAATTTAAAGGCGGCAAGGGTGTCGCGACTAGCGCCGGCGCACTGTTGGGCTTTTGGCCCGTGCTCAGTGTCCCCGTCCTGGCCGCGATGGTCGTCTGGTTCATCGTCACCAAAGCCACCGCGTACGTAGGCCTGGCCAGCGTCATCGCCGCCGCGATCCTGCCCGTTTTCGTCATCGTCTTCGCCATGGCGATGGGCTACGAGGTCGGCGAGATCGCCGTCTGCGGATCCGTCTC
>JARFRI010000247.1 GCA_029287335.1 Phycisphaera sp.
GGGATGAACACTACGGCAATTTCAGCGCATGGTGGTGGTTCGATGACTGCCGGATTCAGGGTAACACGCGAACCCGCTGGATCGTCCACCTCAGTGCCAAGCAGTTCTACACCGACACGGTGATCGACGACATACAGGCGACGTTCCAAGGCGCTGAATTGCTCGCCCGTAACGTTGTGATCGAGCGCGCTTGGGAAGATGTTTGTCGCTCCTACGGCATGATGGTTGATGTGACGATCCAGACGCTGGATCGTGGCGAGTTCACTTCGTATCACCCCGACCTGTTCCAGTGGTTCGGCAGCGACTTGCACAGCTTCATCGCTCAGGACGTTAAATCACCCAACAACATGGGGCAGGGCCTGTTCTCAGGCGATATTCACAATTCCGCGTTCGTGCGAATGGAAATCACGACGGTCGGCAGTTATCGCGCCCTGCAGATGCAGGGCAAGACGCGAAATGTGCTGCTCAAGGATTGCGTGTTTAAAGGGGCTGGCAACCTTCGTAGCGACAAAGGCTTTGAGATCCCCGCAGGTGAAAGATTGGTTCTCGACGGCACCGAGGTTGGCTGGCAAGCGCCATACCTTCCAGTTGGCTGGCAGCAGCCAGGCGTCGTAGTACGACCGATCCCTCCGCTGTATGACTAAGCCATGCGTTGAGATCAGGGCGCATTGTTGATGACTCCCTGTTGAATGACCGATATGCCCGTAGGAGCCCAAGCTCCTACGGGCTTTTTTTATATCCCTTGGGTCCAGTTGAGAAGTGGATAGGACGTCTTGGAGGCAATGTTGAAGCGGGTCGCCTTGTTGAGTTGTTTCTTCCCACCAGACGGTGGGGCCGGAGCGCAACGCCCTCGGCGTATGGCCGAGCTTGCTCATCAATTTGGTTGGGAGATCACGGTGATCACGCGAGCGCTCACCAAGCAGCGATCGCTCTGGGAGCCGCAGGACCAATCCTTAGAGACGGGGCAAGAGGCGGTGATCGAGCGAGTCCAAACGCCCGAGGGTTCGCATGTCACGACCAACACGCCTTCGGTCGATGCGGATCAAGACCCATTCATAACGGCCGTGGTGGACCGAGCCGCGGCCCTCCATGCCCAGCGCCCCTTCGATGCGGTGGTCGTCACAATGCCGCCCTATGGCATGGCTCCCGCAGCATTGATGGCCAAGCAGCGATTAGGGGTACCCGTCTTCGTCGATTTGCAAGACCCTTGGGCGCTTGATGGCGCGTTCGCCTACTCCAACAAGGCGCAGTGGTCGGTCAATAACGACTGGATGCGCCGGGTGATGCTGGGCTCGGACGGCATCATCATGAATACACCTGAGGCGAGAAAACAAGTACTCAAAGCGATTCCTGAACTTTCGTCGGATCGCGTGACACACGTCAACAACGGCTGCACCTTCGCCGATTTTGATACACCGATGCCGCCGCGACCCGAGGGTATGACGCCGGGTCAATTCCACCTGGTCCATACCGGCACGCTGCATACCGCAGCTTGGGCTCGGACGCGCGGGCCGATCGGCTGGCTTAGGCAACTGCGCAACTACCGCGCCGAACCTGTCCGGATCGGAGGCCGCACCGCTTACTACCTCCTTAAAGCAATTGCTCAACTCGATCGGGCGGGCGATCCGCGACTAAACAACTTCCGACTAGCGTTGGTTGGCGTTAGAGATCCCGCGATCCAGAGCATGATCCAGCGATCGGGCGTAGCGGATCGAGTCGATGTCATCGGCTTCGTGCCCTATCAAACTTCTCTTGCCTGGATTCGCCACGCCGACGCGTTGCTTGTCCCGCTCTTTGGCTTGCCTAAAGGCCATCGCTCAAGACTTGTGCCGAGTAAGACCTATGAGTATCTCGCCTCGGGGAAGCCAATCCTTGGCGCGCTGCCGCAAGGTGATGCACGCGACTTGGTCGAACGCTCTGATGTAGGCATCTGTGCGGACCCCTGTGACCCGGCGGCACTTGGCCAGGCACTGGGCCGAATCATCGATATCGCAAACAAACAAAACGATCATCCTCCTGGACCTGAGGGCTGGGCTCGTGAGTACGACTGGCCCCGTCTTTGCGAGCGGTTTTTTAATATGCTCGATGCATGGACCAGCAATAAAACCGCCAATGAGACCTGATTACATATGCGCATTCTGCTGATTTCATCTTCTGTCCCCTGGCCGACCCACACCGGCGGTAGTCAGCGAACCAACCTCCTGCACCGGGCGCTGAGCGAGCACGGCCAGATCGATACGGTCGTCATGATCCGTTACGGCATCGTGTCAGAAGAGCAGCGCGTCGCAGCGACCGAGCGTTTCGGTGGTAAGCTTTTCTTCCACAACTGCTTGCCCGAGCACCGGCTGCCGTGGCGGATGGCCGGTCGCTACGCCGCACGCCTCGCGCATGCCGTGGGTGGCTGGGGCCTTGACTACATGCCCGACCCCGTTGTCGCTCCACGCGTCGCTGAACTCATCGAGCAAAACGACTACGACCTGATCGTTGGTCGGTATCTCTGGCCACTGGCCCGAAGCGGCGCGGTTGGTCTTCGCCCGACCCTTGTTGATGTTGATGACTTCGAGAGCGATGTCCTAGAAGCCGAGCTTATGTCGCGAAAGCGCCCGCCGCTCAAGCAGTGGTGGCATGGCCGACGATATCGGCAGGTACTGCGTCGCGAGCAAGCCCTACTGAACGATTGTTCCTATATCTGGGTCGCCAAGCACGCGGATCTGTCGCGAATAGACAGAGACGATGTATCGGTCTTGCCCAATATCCCGTTCGTCAAGCCTGGCACATCATCGCCGCAGCCTTGTGAGCCTCGGCCCGAGAGCCAAGTCATCATGATGGTAGGTACGCTCGAGCACACGGTTAATGTCCGAGCGATTGATGCGTTTATCGAGTACGTTTGGCCCAAGATACTCGCCGAGATGCCCGGTGCTGTGTTCCAAATCGTTGGCTCAGGTATGAGTGACGAGATGCGCAAGCAGTGGGGGGCCCAGCCAGGTGTAGAGCCGGTGGGCTACGCCGAGGACCTGCGCGAGGCGTACGAACAGTGCGCCTGTACCGTCGTACCGATCAATGAGGGCGGCGGGACGAAGATCAAGGTGCTCGAGTCTTTGTTGATGGGGCGGACGTGTGTCGTCTCGCCTCACTCATTGAGAGGCTATGAGGGCACCTTGCAGGACGGCGAGTCGCTATGCGTCGGCGAAGGGGACCAGGGCATGGCCGATGGGTGTATCAGCCTGTTACGAGATCCAGGACTGCGAGCCCGTCTTGCGGCAAGTGGCGGAGAGGTCGTGCGCAAGGGCTTCACCTACTCGCAGTTCGCGCGTACCGTCTCAGAGGCGGTGGCCCGATTGACTGGAGCCGACGGGCAAGTCGATTCCTCTGGCAAGCCTGCGGCCACGGCACGGGCTTAGATCAAGCTGGGACCAATAACCAAGTTAGAATAGCGCATTCCTAGGGCTGTGGTGCCCTGATTTTGAATATGGCTTTGAATCCCCAGTACTTCTGAACTAGGGTTATACGTTTGCCGATAGATCAGTTGTGTGGCGTCAGATTGTTCTGACCCTCGACAGGGGCTGTACTGACAGTTCGAGTGTGCATGTACAGCGCAAGGAGCGATCCATGAGTAATTCTGTCATAAATCCAGCGATTAAAGAGATTGTCCTCGAACCCGATAAAGCCCAGCGCCAATACTGGTTCGATCTGTGGCGTTATCGCGAGTTGTTTTACTTCCTCGCTTGGCGTGACATTTTGGTCCGATATAAGCAGACCGTCGTGGGCGTGGCATGGGCCGTGATCCGACCCTTGCTGACGATGGTCATCTTAACCGTCGTCTTTGGTCAATTAGCCGGCATGGACTCCGGCGGCACGCCATATCCGATTCTTGTGATGTGTGGCATGCTGCCTTGGCAGTTCTTTGCCACAGCGATGTCTGAGAGCGGTTCGAGCCTTGTCCGCAACTCAAGCATGGTCTCGAAGGTATACTTCCCAAGGCTGATTGTCCCCGCCAGCAGTGTCATCACAAGCCTCGTCGATTTCATGATTTCTGCAGTGATCCTTGTCTGCGTCATGATCTATTACCAGTTTATGCCTGGCTGGGAAGTCGTCTTCCTGCCATTGTTTGTGGCGATGGCTTTCTTGGCCGCATTCGGTGTCGGTGTCTGGGTTTCGGCCTTGATGGTTCGTTTTAGAGACTTCCGATTCATCGTTCCGTTTATTGTGCAATTTGGCTTATACATTTCGCCGGTCGGCTTCCAGAGCGGCGTCGTGCCTGAGCAATGGCGATGGATTTACTCACTGAACCCGATGGTCGGTGTGATCGATGGGTTCCGCTGGGCGATACTCGGGGGTGAGCACAAGATATTTGTGCCAGGTATGGCAATCTCCATTGTCCTTGTGCTCTTCATTGTTTACTCGGGCATCTGGTTCTTCCGTAAAACCGAAAAAACTTTCGCCGACATCATTTAACGCGTTGCCGAGCGAGTACTGACCATGACTGAAAAATCGATCAAAGTCGAGAACCTCTCGAAAAAATACATCATCGGCAAGCACGCACAGAAGGGTGACGGGCTACGGCACGTCCTTCAGCACGCAGCCGCTGCTCCTTTTCGTTGGGCCTCCAACGGCTTCCGTAAAGACCCAAAAACCTACGAGGAATTTTGGGCGTTAAAGAATCTCAATTTTGAGGTGGGTGTCGGCGAGGTGGTTGGAATCATCGGCCGAAACGGCGCGGGCAAATCGACCTTGCTCAAACTACTCAGCCGCATCACCGAACAGACGGAAGGCCGCATCACCTTAAGAGGGCGTATGGCCAGCCTGCTCGAAGTCGGCACCGGGTTCCACCCCGAACTGACAGGGAGAGAAAATATTTATCTGAACGGCGCGGTTCTGGGGATGACCCGTTTAGAGATCAAGCGCAAGTTCGATGAGATCGTCGATTTTGCCGAGGTCGAGAAGTTCTTAGATACCCCGGTTAAGCGATACAGCAGCGGGATGTATGTTCGCCTGGCGTTCGCCGTTGCGGCACACTTGGAGCCAGAGATTCTTGTCGTCGATGAGGTTTTGGCCGTCGGCGATATCGAATTCCAGAAGAAGTGCATCGGCAAGATGTCCGACGTTGCAGGGTGCGGACGGACGGTCCTCTTCGTCAGCCACAACATGGCCGCTGTCCAACGTCTCTGCGACCGCGCTATCGTCCTCAGTAATGGCGAGATGATTTACGACGGTACGACGAACAAGGCAATCGACCAATACCTGGCGGATACGCGACAAACGTTCGCCAAGCCCTTGATAGAGCGGACGGACCGCTCGGGGACGGGCCAAGTGCAAGTTATTTCGATGTCTTTACTCAACGAGCAAGGCAACGAGATTACAGAGGTCGCCTCTGGCCAGCGTGCGACCGTGCGGGTAGGTTACCGTTGCCGCGACGGCAAGACGATTAACAATGCTGCGGTTAATGTTGTATTCCTTCGTGAGGACCGTATCTGTAGCGTTCTCGCATCGGGTACGGTTCGGCATGAGCCGATGATGTTTGCTGGCGAAGGCTACGTCGACATGATCGTCGAGGCTTGGCCGTTTACAGAGGGTCTCTACCAAGTCGATATTTATCTGGAGTCCGAGGAGTGTCACGACGCAATCAATGCCGCGGAGTTGCATGTCGTTGACGGGGATTATTACGGCACCGGTAGCATCCGACCCAATCAGCATTGGAAAGACGTTGGGGTGCTCATCAATCACCGATGCGAGCCCGTCTCCACAACACAAAAGATGTTGCATTCTGGCAGTTAGGATTCCAGATATTCAGTTGTGTTTTTAACTGAGAACTTTGAGACGGATAGGACTGATTAAATGCATCCCCTCGCCTCCCGTGTGCTAAAAAAAACCCGAAAGACTTTTTGTAAAGAGAACTACAACGAAGACCGCGGTATGCGGCTTCTGCCTCAGCTTTACTGTGAAAGTGCATCCGAACATATCTATGACATGCTGGCCGATGACCAGCCACGGATGATCTCGCGTTACGGTATGACCGAGCTGCGGATTGTTCGTCGATATTACAACCTTCGCCGGAGTGGGCTGTTGGCCAGGACCGCCCGATTTGTCATGGGACGTTCGGGTCCGTTCTGGTTTGAAGATGTAGACCGCACGCACATCAAAGAACTTTCGGGCGTTTTTCCAAATGACGATGAGACGTTAAAGAAGTTCGCAAGCCTCTATCTCGATATTATTCCCCAGATCGATATCCTCGCGTCATGGTGTGCCGGCGAGTGGGACCTGCGTCGTGAGCTCAAGCATGTCAAGTTGATTGGCCTGCACGATCTGGAGCCGTTTCGCAACTTTCGACCCTGGTCACGTGTGCTCGAGGGCAAACGTGTCCTGGTGGTCCATCCCTTCGAAAGCACTATCCGTAGCCAATTCAATAAGCGGGCGTTGCTGTTTGAGGACCCGGAAGTGATGCCCGAATTCGAGCTCGATGTGATCCCCGCGGTGCAAAGTCTCAGCGGCGGCGACGGCCGGTTTAAGAACTGGTTCGAAGCGTTGGAGCATATGAAGGGCGAGATGGCCGCCCGTGAGTTCGATATCGCAATCATCGGTGCCGGCGCGTACGGGATGCCGCTGGCGGCACACGCAAAGTCCCTTGGCAAGAAGGGCATACACTTCGGTGGAGCGACGCAATTGCTGTTTGGTATTCGGGGACGGAGATGGGACGAACGGCTGGACTACAACTGGCTCCCGAACGAACACTGGGTTCGACCGGCCTCGGATGAGAAGCCGAAGACCGCAGATAAAGTTGAAGGGGCTTGTTACTGGTGACGCGCTGAAGCGTTTGACGGACAGGCACGATGCAAACGACGATCTAATGAACGGAGACGGTTGATGAAAGCGGTTATTTTTGCAGGCGGTTTGGGTACGCGGATCTCGGAAGAGACAACGCTGCGCCCTAAGCCGATGGTCGAGTTCGGTCACAGGCCGATTCTCTGGCATATTATGAAGACCTACTCACACTACGGGATCAACGATTTCGTGATCTGCTGTGGGTACAAGGGCGAAGTGATCAAAGAGTACTTCGTCAACTATCGCATGACGAACTCGTCGGTGATGGTTGACCTGAACACGAACCACGTCGAAATCGAGGGGGCGGGGACCGAGCCTTGGCGTATCGTCTGTGCGGAGACAGGGTTTGATACGATGACTGGTGGTCGTCTTAAACGAGTGCGCGACTATATCGGCGACGAGACCTTTTGCCTGACGTATGGTGACGGGGTCGCGGACGTCAACATCGCCGACTTGGTCGCGTTCCACAAGAAGCAAGGCAAACTGTGCACGATGACCGCGATGCAGCCACCTGGCCGGTGGGGTGCGTTTACGCTCGGCGAAGACGAAGTGAAGGTCAAGCAATTCCGTGAGAAGCCCCAGGGCGACGGCGCATGGATTAATGGCGGCTTCTTTGTGTGCGAGCCCAAGGTCATTGATTACATCGAAGGCGATGCGACCGTTTGGGAGCGTGAGCCGATGACAGGCATCGCCCACGATGGTGAAATGGTTGCCTATAAACACACGGGCTTCTGGCAGCCGATGGACACGCTCCGAGATAAGAACTTACTGGAAGAGTTGTGGGAATCAGGCAAGGCCCCCTGGAAGGTCTGGTAAAAACCACGCGATGCACCGAGCCCGCTGATCATGAATAAAGCTTTCTGGAACAATCGATCTGTCTTGCTGACTGGCCACACCGGATTCAAAGGGTCGTGGATGTCGCTTTGGCTGCAGAGCTTGGGCGCGAAACTGACGGGCTACGCCCTTGCGCCACAGACCAATCCGAGCATGTTCGATGCGGTGGATGCGGCCAAAGGCATGGACCACCGAATCGCTGACATCCGTGATCGGCAGGCGATGCTTGATGCTGTGCAGGCTGCCCAGCCTGAGGTGGTGATCCACATGGCCGCTCAGCCATTGGTGCGCTTGTCGTACGATGAGCCGGTGGAGACATTTGATACTAACGTGATGGGCACGGTGAACCTGCTGGATGCCTGTCGGCAATGCCCTTCGGTTCGATCGGTCGTCGTAGTGACGACGGACAAGTGCTACGAAAACCGCGAGTGGATATGGGGCTACCGCGAAGACGAGGCGATGGGCGGACACGACCCGTACTCGGCCAGTAAAGGTTGCGCCGAGTTAGTGACCTCCGCGTACCGCCGATCGTTCTTCCAGCGAGGCGATGGGATGCACCCTGCAAGATTGGCCACCGCTCGGGCGGGTAATGTGATTGGCGGGGGCGACTGGGCATTAGACCGGCTGATCCCTGATATGGTCCAGGCGTTTAGCAGGGGCGATGAGGTCGTGATCCGAAGCCCCCACGCGATCCGGCCTTGGCAGCACGTACTCGAGCCGCTGGGCGCCTACTTGTTGCTTGCAGAGAAACTGCACGCCGGGACCGACGACTTTGCAGAAGCATTCAACATCGGGCCTAACCAATCCGACGCCCAGCCGGTGTCGTGGATCGTGGACCGCATGACCGCGAGTTGGAGCGACAGTGCGAGTTGGCGGTTGGACGATCAGGTCCAGCCCCACGAAGCGACATCGCTTCACCTGGACATCAGCAAAGCGATGGCACGGTTGAATTGGAAGCCCACGCTCGATCTCGCACAGGCGATTGATTGGCTGGTTGCCTGGTACCGCGCGTTCTACGAAGGCAGCACTGACATGCGTGAACTGACATTGTCGCAGATCAGTCAGTTTATGAACGGTATAGAGAGCAAATGACAAAATCTTTATTGCCCGATAGCACCAGCACACAATTAAGACCCGAACAGTGACACGAGTATTTATGAAATTCAAGGACACACCACTTAAAGACCTCAAGGTCATCACAACGGAGCCGATCGCTGATGATCGTGGTCATTTCGCGCGTTGTTTTTGTGCCAAAGAGTTTGAGGCCGCAGGAATCGATTTTCAGGTCGCTCAGCGCAATCACTCTTTTAATCATAAAAAGGGCACAATCCGCGGTATGCACTGGCAGATCGCTCCGCACCAGGAAGGCAAGCTTGTCACCTGCTGTGTCGGGAGCATCTTCGACGTCGCGGTCGATATGCGTGAGGACTCGCCGACCTATCTCAAGTGGTTTGGTATCGAACTAACGCAGCGCCGACAGCGGATGCTCTACGTGCCGCCAGGCTTTGCACATGGCTACCAGACACTCGAAGACAAAGTCATGGTGGCTTACTCGGTGAGTGCGGCATATCACCCTGAGTCTTCAGTGGGGATGCGTTTCGACGACCCCGCGGTGGCGATCGACTGGCCGGTCGAGGCCACGGCCCTTTCGGAGAAGGACAAGAGTTGGCCTCTGCTAGAAGTCGATGGAGCGGTCTCTTGAGAAGTGGTGTCGTCCCTCCAGGATGATGTCGCTTTACAAGACTTGGGATTGAAAGAGTACAGCACAAGCCCGACTGTGGCGGGTAGAAAGAGATTGAATCATGTTGATCGTCGATACCGCGCTGCAAGCACGGGAACAGTCTGGCAACCCGATCCGTGTCGCTCAATTCGGCGCAGGACATATGGGATTGGCGATGGTCAAGCAGATCGAGCGCCACATGCCAGGCATGACCGTGTCTGTGCTATACAACCGAACCGTGTCTAAGGCGATCACTGCCTTTGAATCCCTTGGCATCAAGCCTGTGGAGGCGAAGTCGCTGGCTCACGCAAACGAGATGATTGCGGCCGGCAGGGCGGTGGTGACCGACGACCCGGCCATTGCAGTGCGAGTCGATCAGACAGACGCGATCTTGGAAGTCACCGGCGATGTCGAGTTTGCCGCTGGGGTCGTACTCGATGCGATCGCACATCAGAAGCACATCATCCTGCAGAACGCAGAACTCGACGCCACGGTCGGCCCGATCCTCAAGCACAAAGCCGATGCCGCAGGCATCGTCTATACGCAGGGTGACGGTGATCAGCCCGGGGTCACGATGAATCTCTACCGATGGGTGAAGTCCATCGGCGTCCGCCCGCTCTTGGCCGGCAACCTTAAGGGGATCCTCGATGAGTACCGAACACCGGAAACCCAAGCAGCCTTTGCCGCTAAGAACGGGCTGACGCCGCAGATGGCCACGAACTTCGCCGACGGGACCAAGCTGTCGCTAGAGATGGCGCTGATTGGCAATGCCACGGGCCTGGGTCCGTTGGTCCGCGGGATGCATGGCCCAAAGGCCGATCACGTCGAGCAAGCCGTCGAGCTCTTTGACTTCGACGAGTTGCTGGCCAGCGGCGGCTGTATCGACTACTTGCTTGGTGCCGAGCCAGGGCCGGGCGTGTTTGTCCTTGGATATGAAGAGGACGAAGGTCGGCGTGAGTATCTCAGGTACTTCAAGATGGGCGCTGGACCCCTGCACTGTTTCTATGTGCCGTACCACCTGCCACACCTGGAGTCGCCGCTGAGTGTTGCACGTGCGGTTGATTTTGCGGATCCGACCTGCACGCCCAAGGGCGGGCCTGTCGTGGATGTCGTGGCGATGGCGAAGCGAGACCTTCAGCCAGGCGATGAATTGGACGGTATCGGCGGGTTCACCTGCTACGGCGTGGTAGAGAATTATTCGATCTCGATCGCGGAAGGACTGGTACCGATTGGACTGACCGCCGGCTGCCAGGTGAAAAATGCGATCGCAAAGGATCAGCCGATTACGCTGGCTGATCTACAAGGTCTGCCGCAATCTGCCGCAGCAAATCTTCGTGCCGAGCAGGATGCCATCTTCGTGAATGAGTTGGTTTGATCGTGCCCGGGGCAAAGATTGTGTGATCTTGAAATCCAGAACCCGTTCGTAG
>JARFRI010000253.1 GCA_029287335.1 Phycisphaera sp.
AATAACGCTTTACATGAATGAATTGTGGCCTGATCTTTACGACATTAATAATGACGGAACCGCTGAGCGTGTCACCCGCCCCATGTTTGATCAACTGCACCAATTCTCTGAGTTGTATGTTGGCATCGCGTGGTTATTCGCCCTGCTCGCCTTGATCATCTCCCCCTGGTGCCGACGCATCGCGGACACGCCCCTACAATCCGGCGATGGCAAAAAAGAAGTCAACCAAGAAGAAGTCGGCCAAGCGCAAAAAGCCTGAGCCCAAGCTCGTCAAGGCACCCGAGAAAGACCGCCGCCGCGCGGCACGCATCTACAAGAAGCTGCAAACAAAGTACCCCGATGCGCACTGCGCGTTGATCCACTCCAACCCGTTCGAGCTGCTCGTTGCGACGATCCTTTCGGCACAATGCACCGATGTGCTCGTCAACAAAGTCACCCCAGGCATCTTCAAAAAGCTGCCCACGCCGCAGATGATGGCCAAGGCCGACCTCGCCACGATCGAGTCCCTCGTTAACCGCGTCAACTTCTGGCGGAACAAAGCCAAGAGCCTCAAGGGCATGGCTCAGCGACTCGTCGAAAAACACAACGGCGTCGTCCCCCAGACCATGGAAGAACTCATCGAACTGCCCGGGGCCGCGCGTAAAACCGCCAACGTCGTGCTCGGTAACGCGTTTAACATCAACACCGGCGTCGTCGTCGATACCCACGTCGGCCGAATCGCTAAACGCTTTGGTTTCACCAAACACGACGACCCGAAAAAAGTCGAGCGCGATCTCATGGCCCTCTTCCCCCGCAAGAATTGGACGCAACTATCACACCTGCTCATCTATCACGGCCGAGCCGTCTGCAAAGCACGCCATGCGCTGTGCCATGAAGACGATCTCTGTCAGACGTATTGCAGTAATGCGAAGATAGATTGATGTGTAGCGGGCGACGCGCAGCGTCCCGTCGTCACTGTCTTCCACGATTCGCACGGAACGCTGCGCGTGACCCGCTAAACGGAATCAGCATTATTTGAGTTCGAGTTCCTGCATCCACACGTTCCGAAACCGCACCGGGTTGCTGTGGCCCTGCAAGCGCGTCGGGCGGGCGTCGGGTCCTTCTCTTTTGCCGGCACCGGTCTTGCGTTTCATCTCGTAGTCGTCGTGGATAAGCACGCCGTTGTGGTAGACGGTGATGCGGGCGTTCTCGATTTTTTTATCGCCGTCCCACCGCGGAGCGCGGAAGACGATGATGTAGTTCTGCCATTGCCCGGCGGGCTTGCTGACCAGCTTGTCGGGCTTCTTCATGCGGTAGATGCTGCCGCCGTAGGAGGGCTTGAAGTCTTCTTCGGTCACGCCGTGCGCGTTACTGATCTGCACTTCGTAGCGCTGCTGGATGTAGACGCCGGAGTTGCCGTTCTTCTCGTGATTGTCGGTGCCGTTGTCGTTCACGTTGAACTCGACATACATGAGCATGTCGCCGTGGGGCTTGGGCGTGAGCATGCTGTCGCCGCCGATCTTGGTCGACGCGGTGAGCTCGCCATCCTTGAAGAGCCAGTTCGTATCGGGCCCGGGCTCGGGGACCATGATGTGGCTGTCCTTGCCGACCAGTTGCGTCGCCGTCTCCGGCTTCTTGAAGTTGTCGATATCGACAATGCCCTTGGTCGTGCCCGGCTCGTTCTTGAACTCGACCTGCTTAGGCGTTTGCTCTGCGACCGCGCAGGACAGTGTGCAATAGAGCATCGCGATCAGCAGTGGGCTGTGTTTGATTAGGTACCGCATCATGGGGCCTCTCCTTCACGTTCGTGTGGGGCTAATAGGATACCAAAGCAACAACAATCAGAGCAGACCCAGCGTTTCGTCCAGCTCGAACACCGCGTTCATGTTCTGTATCGCCTGGCCCGAAGCGCCCTTAATCATATTGTCTTCCGCCGCGAACACGACGACCGTCTTCGTCTCGCCCACTGTCGCCAGCCGAACGCTCAGGTCGCAGAAATTCGTGCCCACCACATGCTTAATGTTCGGCGGGGACTCGCGCAAACGGACAAAAGGCTCGTCGCTGTACGCGTCGACAAACGCGTCGATCAGATCCTCTTCCGTCACATCCGGATCGCTCGGCTCAAGGTAGATCGTTTCAAGAATGCCACGGTCCACCGGCAACAGGTGCGGGACGAACAAGGGCTCGACGGCGTGGCCGGCGATGCGCGACAGCGTCTGGCCGATCTCGGGTTGATGGCGGTGGCCGCCGATGGCCCCGTAGGCGTGGTAGCCCTGGTTGGCTTCGGGGAAGTGCAGGTTAGCCTTGGGCGACTTGCCGGCCCCGGTGATGCCGCTGGCCGCGTTGATGACGATGCGGTCGGTCTTGACCAGCGAGTGCGACAGCAGCGGCGCGATGGCCAGCGCCGCGGCGGTCGGGTAGCAGCCGGGGTTGGCGACGAGTGTGGCACCGGGCAGGTCTTTTCGAAAAAGCTCGGGGATGCCATAGACCGCGTCGGACAGGTTAGCCGGGTCGTCGTGCTCGACGTCGTAGACCTTTTCGTAGAGCGCCTGATCGGTCAGCCGGTAGTCGGCGCTGAGGTCGATGACGCGGAGCCCGGCGTCGAGCAGTTGCGGCACGTAAGCCATCGCGGCCTTGTGCGGCAGGCCGAGGAACGCGACGTCGGCCTCTTCGGCGATGGCATCGAAATCAATCGGCCGAGTCTGCGCAACGTCGGCGTCCAGCCGACCAAGCAACGCGGGGAACTCGTCGCGCAGGTCCGGCAGCACGTCACGATGGCTGGCCAAGTAAGTCAGCTCGGCCGCGGGGTGTCGCAGCAAGAGATCGACCAGGTGGTACCCGGTATAGCCGGTGCAGCCGATGATCGCGGCGCGGGTTTTGATGTTGTCTTGGTCGCTGGTCATAGGCCCAAGAGTTTAGCGGCCCGGGCGTGATTTATCGCGTCCAAGACCCGGGTGCAGGCATGGCAACCGGTTATTCGGTCCCTGCCAAAACGGCAAAACGCCAGGCCCTCAATCGCTTAAAAAACAGCTTTATGAAGGAAAAAACGAGATCGGCCTTGGCATACGCCTTGCACCTTGATCTAGTGCACGGCCGCGTTGGACCGTGTGATTGAGGTCACCAAAACCTCAAGACGTACGTCCATCACATGAAAGGAAAACGCCATGATTAACAACATCCAAAAAGTTTGGGACTCGCCCTTTGACCTGCTCCGCGACATGGACCGGGCCTTCAACGGCCGAGTGGGCGTCGATAATGACGACCTCACCGCCAAGTACCCGGTCGACATTCATGAAGACGAAGACGGCCTGACCGTCTCCGCAGAGCTACCCGGCTTTGCCAAGGAGCAAGTGGATATCAGCGTCGATAACGGCGTGTTGACCCTCGCCGCCCAGCGCACATCGACCAAGCAGGAAAACACCACCACCCACCTGCACGAGCGTCGCTTCACCCGCGTGCGCAGGCAATTCACCTTACCGACGACCGTAGATACCACCGATGTGGACGCCACGCTGGCCGACGGCGTGCTGACACTTCGCCTTAAAAAGAAGGACGAGGTCAAGCCCCGTAAGATCGAGGTCAAATAATTTTCCACGATCGGTTTAATTGAAACGCACGAACCGGCCAAAGCGCCTATCATGACATGCCGACAGGGACCATCCCTACAAACATTGATTTTCTCCTCCGCCGCCGTCAGCGCCTCGTGTGCTGACGGCGGTCTTTTTATGTGCGGGTTTCCAAGTTAGCCGGCGGGCTTGTCCCGCCGATGGCTTAACGCGCGTCGTAACCAGCGTGTTCACCCGAGGTTTGGATAAGGGGTGGCCCACTGCGGGCCCCGGGCCGCTGTGTTGGTATTGGGGTATTGGGACGAGGGTGTTATGGTATAACTTGAACTGGACACACCGGGGTGTAAACCCCAGAGTTGGAACCCCCTGCCATTTACCCCGTGTGTTTACAAAACGCAGGGTGGTATTGAACAGGACAACATCCCAAAACATAGGCGGGACAAACCAGCGCGG
>JARFRI010000291.1 GCA_029287335.1 Phycisphaera sp.
GCAGTAGGCCTTCATCTTGCTGCGCACCGCGCCGCCGAGCAGGTCGATCACCGGCTGATCCAGCGACTTACCCAAGATGTCCCACAGCGCCTGATCCACCCCCGCCATCGCGGACATCAGCACCGGCCCGCCGCGGTAAAACGCGCTCGCATACATCTGCTGCCAGAGGTCGTTGATCTTCGTTGGATCCGCGCCGATCAGGATCGGCTCCAGTTCCTTCACCGCAGCGATCACCGTGTCCGATCGGCCCTCAACGACCGGCTCGCCCCAGCCGACCACACCTTCATCCGTCTGGACCTCAAGCAAGACCCAGCGCGGCGGAACTTTATATAGGTTTAAGGCGGTTATTTTCATAGCTTGTGCTTATTGCCAGATGTTCGTGAACGCGCATGCACGTTGTTTGATTTCATCGAGAGACATGCCCGCTTGATAGACGTTGGTGCCCAGGCCGTAGCCATCGGCACCCGCCTCGATCCATTGCTTGGCGTTGTCCAAGGTGACACCGCCGACGGCGTAGACCTGCGTGCCTTTCGGCAGCACCGCCCGGTAGGCCTTGAGCGTGTCCGGCCCAACCGTCCCGGCGTTAAATAACTTCAGTGCATCGGCCCCGGCGTCCAACGCGGCGAAGCACTCCGTCGGCGTCATCACCCCCGGCACCGACATCAGCCCCAGCCGTTTCGTCTCGCGGATCACCTCGGGGTTCGTGTTCGGCGAGACGATCAACTTACCGCCTGCTTCCGCGACATCATTCACATCCTTGACCGTCAGCACCGTGCCCGCGCCGATCAACAGCTCGTCTCCAAACGCCTCGGCCATCCGGCGGATACTTTCCAGGGGCTTAGGCGAGTTCAACGGCACCTCCACCACATCAAAGCCCGACTCGTCAAACACGCGCGTCACCTCGACGGCCTGTTCCGGCTCGACGCCACGGATAATTGCGATCTGTCTGATCGGAACGCTCGCCATCATTTTGCCTCGATTAGTGTTTGCAGCACATGCAGTCCCGCGATCACGGCCTGCTCCGGATCGACGCTTTGAGATCGGATACCACCGGCTTGTAGCGCCAGGGCATAGGGCTTAACAACCGTATCCGCCCCGCAGAGATAGACCGTGCCCTCGAGCACGCGCGTCGCCGCGTCCAATTCATGCTGGATCAACAAGCCCGACGCCGCCGACGCGACCTGGTCTGCGCGTAGCTCGCCAGAGAGAAATCGCGTGCGCAGTTGAAACACCGCGCTGGTGAGCGCGGCGTGTTGCTGTGCGAGTTGTTGGCCCAGCGCAAAAGCTTCTGCATCAAAGTCATCGCCTTGGATTTGTGTGGCGATAAGAGATTCCTGTGTCACCCAGCGGTACAGTTCGCCGGTCATATAGGTGGTGAACGAGCGGATCGAACCGTTTTCCAACTGAACCCACTTGGTATGTGTGCCCGGCAGGCAGAGCCAATGTGCATCGGGGTGCTGTTGCATAACGCCCAAGGCCTGGACCTCTTCACCACGCATGACCTCTGGCCCAGCGTCGCCCTGGTGATTGACGCCGCCAATGATCCATGTGTTGGCCCGCTCGGGGATGGGCAGGGCGGTGGCCGCGATGGCCGGTGCGTTAGCGGGCGTCGGGGTATAGGGCACTTCATGCCAGCCGATGCTCGAGCCAACCATGCCCGAGATCAGCGCGGGGGTATCCGCATGTGCGCCGAGCGATTCAATAAGCCCCTCAAAGACCTGGCCAAAGCCAAGATCGACAGACTTACGCAGACCCTTGTCGGATTGATACCGAGCAAGCACCACGCCCTGATCATCGACCAGCCAACCGCGTAGATTCGTCGTGCCCCAGTCCGCCAGCACCCTCATGGAACAGCCCTTTCAACCGTGTACGGAACAGGTCAAGGTCCGGGCGTCCCCAGCACAGACCTGATTATCAGTGATCTCCAGGCCCGCTGCAACAAGTCGGAGATTGGCAGCACGATGACAGTAAAAAAGCACGGCCAAACTGTCCGTGCTTTAGAGGGCGATCAAATGTTGGGGGCAAGCAACTCGCCGGGGTCTGATCGAACTAGAAGTTCGAGCGGACGTTGACACTGCGGCCGATACGTCGCTTGCGATTGACCAGCTTGCGGCCGGCGGAGGTCTTCATGCGGGCGCGGAAGCCGAACCTGCGGCGGCGCTTAACCAGGGAACGACGCTTGGGATAGTGAGTGGACATCGTCTAAATCTCTGCGGGGTCGGTGGGTTAATGGGGTCGTAAGCCACGCAAGGGTGGCCTCTAAACTGCCAGCCTCACTCAACATCTACGATGAGCTGCCGGTAGGCGGTATTTCCCTTGGCGTCGATGACACGGACCGCGATCACGTGCCCACCTGGGGAAAGATCGGAGATTGTAACGCCCCAAGGCTCGCTTGTCGAGTCATAGATCAGGTCATCGGGCAGCGAGGCCTGGTACAACTCGGCCCCGTCGATCGAGTACGAAACCGACTCAATCGACGACAACTCGTCCTCGGCCGTCGCGGTGAGCTTGACCTTCCCATTACCAAGGATTTCGGCCTTGAGCCCGGCCAGAGTAGGGTCGGTGTTATCGATGAGGATCGGCTCGGAGACCCGGCCGCCGGTCTTGGCGGAGGTGGGGGGGTTGTCGAGTTTATCCAGGGCAGTGAGGCGGAGGGTGTACCAGCCATCGGGCACGTGCTGCGTCTGCCAGTCGTACTTCGGGGCGGTCAGGTCCTCGGCCAAGGGCAGGTAGCGGTCGGCCTTGCCGGGCTTGTACTCGAGGTTAAAGACCAGCCGGTCGTTGTTGTCGTCGGTGGCCTGCCACTGGATCTGGAGCTTGGGGTCCGGGTCGGTGCCGGGCGCGGGCTTGTTGGCGGGCTTGACGATCAGCTTGGCGACGGTCGGCGGGGTGTTGGGCGCGACGTAGGCGAGGTCGGCCTGATCGACGACGGGGGTTGCCTCGCCGTCGCCCTTGAGTGTCAGGCGGTACTGCAGGTAGCGGGCCGGGGGCACACTGATTTTGATCTCGCGGGGCTGCAAGGGGTTGGCCCGCTGGTCGTGGAGGACGGTGACGGGGTTGGACCACTTGGACCAGGCGGCTTGCTCGGGGTCGCCGACGTTGCCCGATCGCATCTCGATGGCGACGGATGTCTTGCCGGGGATATCCGCCGTGAGCTTGAAGGTGCCGAAGATCGAGACCTGGCCCGCGTCGAGCACCTTGCTGGTGTAGCCGCCTTCGTCGGTGACCGCCAGTTCCATCCGCATCAACGCGCCGGGATTGGCCGCGCCGAGCAACAGTCCTTTGTCCGTCGGCGTCGCGCAGGTGACCTGGTTCGAGTCGAGGTCGGCCAGCACGGTGGTCTCGCCTAAGGTCGGATTGACCGAGAAGACCTGCCCCTCGTTACCCGTGGCGACGATGAGCTTGTCTTCATGCGGGACGATCGCGAGGATCATCGCCGACTCACGGAAGACCTCGGCGACAAAGCCATCGGGCGCGATGCGATAGATCGCGTTGCCCTTTTTATTCGTTTGCGCCGCGGCGGGCTTGGCGCGTGAGGCGCGGTCGGGTCTGGTGTTGCCGGCAGTTGCCTTGTCGGCACTGGCGTCGAACTGGCCCGACTCACGCGCGGCTTCGAGCCGTTCTTTCAATGCTGCCCGCAGTTCGTCGTACTGCTCCTTCGTCGGTGTGGGCTTGCCAACAGGTTCATCAGCCGCTTGCTCCTCGGTGGGTTCACCTTCGGCGTCTTCCGCATCTGGCTCGGCCACCTCCGGCACGACAGGATCGATCGCGTCGGCGGGCACCTTTGGCTGGGCCAATGGCTTGGGCTCGGGCTTGTCCAAGTCGAGCGGCGTGACTTCGGGCCGGCCCTCTTCTTCTTTTTCAGGCTGCTCCAAACGACCCGGCCTTGCCTGCTCGGCCGCAGCGGTACCCGCGTACACCGTGCCGTTGGGCATCGCGACAAGCGTCGAGATCTCCGCCTCGGGCGCGTCGTAGACGACGAAAGGGTTGCCCTGACGGTCGATGCGATAGACCAGGCCGTCGGTGTCCGTGCCGGCGTAGATGTTGCCTTTGTCATCGACCGCGACGCTGAGAATGTTGGACTGATTCGTTTCGAGCAGTACTTCAGGCTCGTCCTCGCCGTCGTCAAGGTATAATAGTTTGCCTTCGGTACCCGTAGCGATCGCTAAGCCCTGCAGCTTGTCGCCCTCTAGAAACACGGTCACCATATCCCAGATGTAATCCACCTCGGGCAGGTTCAGCCAAGCCTGTGGACCGTCGGCACGCATCATTTCAATACGTGACTTTTCACCAGCACTGACACCGATGATCAGTCTGCCGGGCGAGTATTGCCCAAGGGAAAACACCTGTTCTCCTTCGTATGCTTTGACAACCTCAGCCTTGCCGCCCGACAGCTTGAGGAGCCTCGCATCAGGCCCTGCGGCAACATAAATCTCATCACCGACGCGCTCGATGTCATGGATCACCGTCACGTCTTCGGGCAGGCCTTCCAACTCGGTCGTATCGGAGGAGAGCTTAATATCGCCAAGGTTCGTCACGACCGTGCCATAGGCGTCGCCGTCAGCGAAGTCGGCCTCGGTCGTCTCCGTGAACTTGCCGGGCGTGACAGCGTGGGCGGTCGCGGCGATGGCGAGCGCGCCGACCGTCGTGAGCAGGGTGCGGGTGAGGGTCTTGTTGTTGAAGCGTGGTGTTTGCATAGGTCGTGTCTTTTTTAAGTGGGGCAGACATTCCTGTCTGCCGTCAGGTCGTAGACCTGAACATTTCATTTGGGTGGTGTATTCGGCTTCGCCGATTGGCAGACAGGAATGACTGCCCCACTGATCGGGTC
>JARFRI010000005.1 GCA_029287335.1 Phycisphaera sp.
TGCGCGAGCTGCGTGAGGGGGTCTTTAACGTGCTGGTCGGCGTGAACCTGCTGCGAGAAGGGCTCGATCTGCCGGAGGTGTCGCTGGTGGGCATCATGGACGCGGACAAGACGGGTTTCCTCCGCAGTGCGACGTCATTGATCCAGCAGATCGGCCGAGCCGCGCGAAACGAGAATGCGTTTGTGGTGTTGTATGCCGACGAAGTGACGCCGGCGATGCAGATGGCGATTGATGAGACGGACCGCCGACGCGCGATCCAACTCGCCTACAACAAAGAGTACGGCATCACGCCCACGACGATCAAGAAAGCGATCCGTAAGGGCATCGAATTGGAACTGCGTGCAAGGAAGACCGCCAAGGCCGCGCTATCGGGTGATGAAAAAGAATACGACCGCGCAGAACTGATCACCGAACTTGAGGGCGCGATGCTCGAAGCGGCGCAGGGCCTGGAGTTTGAGAAGGCCGCCTCGATCCGTGACAAGCTGGCCGAGGTAAAAGCTCAGCCGACGCTTGAGAAGGTCAGGCTGAATAAGGACCAGCCGGTTGAAATCGCGCCCGGCACGCCGGGCGAACGGCCCAGGCGCAAGCGAAAGAAGAAGCCTTACTAGCCGACCACGCCATTGGCGATCAGGTCCGCGATGTGCTCGGCAGCGCGGGCGGCCGACGCGATGCCGTGCGAGCCGTGGCCCAGCGAGATGAACAGGCCCGGTTCAACTTGCTCGGCGTAGCAACGGTGGTTCTTCGTCGTCACACGCAAACCCGCCCAACCCGAAGGATCAGCGATCTGACGCAAGCGTTCCGCCTCGTCTGGCATCACGCGCGCGAGCTTGTCGCAAACCTCCGCGTGTTCCGCATCACGCCAGTGCGTATCGGTGTCGCCGGGGATGAATGATGCGCCGAGGGTCACTTGCCCATTGACCGCGGGCAATGCGTACCCGCCATAAAAAATCGGGCAACGTAGATCATTTAGCGGGCTGACTTGCCCGACTTCACCCCCCGCTCTGATCAGTGATACCTGCCCGCGCACCGGCTCGAGTTGCAGATGTTTCGTCGGGTCAAATCGCAATGCGTCCAATGCGTTGGCGACGATGACCGTTGTAGATCTGAGTCGATCGCCTCCACTGACTTCGATGGCCCATGCTTGCCCATCTCGCTGAAGCGAGATGGCCTGGGTGTGCTCGCGCGATTGAATCCTTGGGTGATCAAGTAGGCCCGCACACAAACCCGCCGGCCTGACCACGCCAGCCCCGGGAATCGACACGCCACCCAACCGTAACGCGACCCCGCAGATTGACTCGGTCTGCTCCGCGTCGATCCACTGGCACAGGCCCGCCGAGCCAAACTCATCGATAAACCGCCGAAGCCGACGCGCGGTTCGCTCATCGGTCGCGAGTTGCAACGTGCCGCAAGCCCGCCAACCACTGCGCTTGGCCAGTGATTCATCGGACTCGAGCAGGCGTCGGACGGCCGCGTAACCCTCGCGCAACCAACGGCCATTCGCATCACTGGCCGCGCTGACCTTCGGCTGCAAGGTCGCCAGGCGTGGCGATAACGCGGGCAGTTCCCCATCCACCAAACGCTGACGCTCGAGCACCGTCACAGCGACGCCACGCTCGGCCAGGGATCGTGCGGCGAAGGCCCCGGCGAGGGAGCCGCCGATGACGAGGGCTGTTTCCGTTTGACGCGTCGCCTTGCACGCGACGGTTAACGATGCATTCGCATCGCAACCCCCATACCTGCCCACCGTCATGTCGCGCTTGGTGCCAAAGCCCGGCAGTTTCTCGATCTCAAAGCCCACCGCCTGCAAGCCGCGCCGGACAAACCCCGCTGCGGTGTAGGTCGCCAGCGTGGTGCCGGGCTTGCTGCAGCGTGCAACATGGGCGAAGACTTCCTTTGACCACATATCCGGGTTGCGCGACGGGGCAAAGCCATCGAGGAACCACGCATCGACCTTCGACTCTACTTCCTTCAATGCCTCCGTTGCTTCACTGGTCAACAGTGTCAACCCAACTCGGCCCTCTGCAAATCGCAATTGATGAACGCCCGGCCAGAGGTTGCCCCATTGCTCCAGCATGGCCTGCATCGGCTCATCGAGGTGTGACCAGGGCGACAAGGCTTTGCGGATGCTCGCCGCATCTAAGGGAAACCCTTCGACCGAGATAAACCGCAGCGTGGCCTCTGCGGGTGCTGCTTTCGTAAAGAGTTGCCAGACCGCGAGGAAGTTCAGCCCGGTGCCAAAGCCCGTCTCGCCGATGGTGAAGTTGTCGCCGGGCTTCATCGCGGCGAAGCGCTCGGCGAGTCGATTGCCCTCTAGAAACACAAACTGCGTCTCGGCCAACCCATCCGTCGCGGAGAAGTAGACGTCGTCGTACTTGGGCGCAATCAGCCGGCCGGCGTCGTCGAAGTGTGGCGTGTCATCAGACATGAGTGTGGGCAAATACCCCCGACAGGACTCGAACCTGTAACCTGCGCATTAGAAGTCAGGAGGGGCGTTCTGTTTTTCCTTGTGAGAGCAGCGAAAACGGATTCGGTGCAATCTGCACCATGATATACGCCATGCTCCATGAGCGTGAAAGTAGCGAC
>JARFRI010000055.1 GCA_029287335.1 Phycisphaera sp.
CACCCGATCCCATTCGTGATGCGTGGAAGCGATTGCTCGACCCGATGCAGTCTCGCTCCACCGCGCCCGGCCTGATGGAACCCGGCACTTCAGCCCCCGATCCAGCCGACCCGGAGCTTTTTCCGACGTCAAGCTGATCCAAGCCTTCGCGTAAGAAAAACCTTTACATAAAACACCCGCCAGCAAACAAGACCGCGCTGAACCACAGGCTCCAGACACTCATGCGTTCGAGCCAGGGGTCTTGCTGCGTTAGCCAATCGAGTTCCTGCTTGGTCTTGGCATCGGGCGTTGAAATGTCGCCTTCTAAGAGCGGTCGCAAACGCAGACGCAGCGATGTGATCAGGTCCTGATAGACCCACAATCTTGCGCCAAGGGTCAGCACCGACAAGATCAACGCGATGAAGATGAGCACGTTCTTCTGACCGGATGCGGCGGCGATGCACTGCGCACCGATCAGTACCGCGAGGACCAAGAGCGTGTGGTGGTGTAGTTCCGAGGCTTTGCCAATCGCATCAAGCAGATCGCGTCGGCGGGCGGTGTCGTTGGGGTTCTTTTCAGACATGTCGTTCCTTACTAATCGATGTGCGCCCAATAGTTGCGGTTGACGATACGGGTGATGTTGCACTGGTGGCAGCCGACCATGTCGCCGATCTGCCGATGAGTGTACTTGCCCGACTCGGCGAGTTTACGGATGCGTCGCACCTTCTTGGCGGTGAGTTTCGCGAAGCCGTTGCGTTCGCCACGTGCGACATCGCCGCGTTTGAGATTGTGCTGGTACAGGCCCTTGTAGTCGACGAGCTTGAGGTGGTCGGGGTTGACGCACTTTCGGTTGCCACAGGTGTGGACGACGAATCGTTTTCTGGGGATGGGGCCAACGCTGAGCAGGTACGACGCGCGGTGGACCTTGACCTGTTTGCCGCCAGTGTTCCATGCGGCGTAGCCGTCGTTGTGCAGCGAGCCGACCCAGTCCCAGCAGCCGCCTTTGCCAAAGGCAGACCACTCGTAGATATCATCGGCGGAGATCGTTTTACGAATTTCACGGGCGTTCATGCCGAAAGTGTAAAGCAAGGCACGCCGTGATGCTGCGTCCTAGGCATCAACTTGAATTGCCATTGACTACTTAACTCACCAGATCGGCGAAGCCATCTCTGTAACCATTTCCGGATGCTCCGAACTGATTTTGGCAAAGTAATCCACGAGCATCGCTTCGAGAACAAAAAAATCGAAGTACGAAGGCCAAGTCTCGGGTTCGCTATCGATATAAGTCAACACGGCACTAATCTGCTCGTCGGACAGGGTATCTTCGAGCATTGCGCCGCAGACGTGCCAAACCCATTCTTCTAGAGATTCAGCATGGGGAACAGGCAAATCGGTAAGAGCGGGAGTCTCTAGCTTACTGGCGTGAAAAGGGGCGACCATGGCGGGGTTTCCATTCAGGCGGGGTGGGGTACAACACGCGGCATTGCACCGCACATACACATTATTTCAGCAACACGTGTCGCAAGCGCAACAGATGTATGAAAAACCCGTTTATGTTGAAACCTGTGCTGCAGGATGGGGCGGATCAGCTTCGATTCAAGCCCGATCACTTAGCGTCTAAGCTGTAGGATAGCGCGATCACACCGCTTCGACCGGCTCGGCCTTGGCCGGCGCTTCCTCACCCGCAACTACGGGCACGTACTCGTCGCCCTCTTGCAGCACCCGACCGCTGGTCGTCTTGATGTCGGGCAGCGGGTTCTCTTGCAGATGGATCTCCCAGGCCTTATTAAGCTCGGCCTGCTTTTCTTCGTCGAGCTTATTAAACGCAGCTCGGCCGCGGCACTTGGGGAACCTCGAACAACTCAGCCACAGGCCACGTTTCGAGTCGCGGACGTAGTAGTTGCCTTCGCCGCACTTCTCGCACTCGATGTCGCACTCCATCGGCGGGGGCTTAGGCAACTCGACCGCGCCGGTCTTCGCGTTGAGTTTTACGATGTACTGCACATCGGGGTAGCTGGCCGCCGCGAGGAACGGGCCGAAGCGACCGGTGCGTTTGATCATGGGCAGGCCGTCACCCACCGGCGGATCGGGGCAGAGGATGTCTGTCTGCTCCGGCTCCATGGGTTGGCCTTCTTTATCGATCGGTGCCGCATACTTGCAAGGCTCGGGCATCTCGGCAGACAGGGCCATGAACGTCTTCTGATCGTCTTTGGTCAGCTTGGTCCAGTTGACCTTGTCGCTCTGGTCTTTGTTGGTGACTTTTGGGCGGGCCTTGCCCTTGGCTTTGTGCAGGAACCACTCGCCGGGGTGTCCTTCGACATCGACCTTGATCGGCGGAACGTTGAAAGCGGTGCATGACAAGAAACGACCATTGCGACCGAACTTGTACTCCGTCGGGCTGCCACACTTGGGGCACTTCAACTCATCGGGCGCGGGCTGCGTCTCGGCCTTGGCGTGCTTGAGGTTCTCGTGGGCGTGAGCAAGCGCATCCTTAAACGGGTCATAGAACTCGTGGAGTGTTTTTCGCCAGTCCTTGTTTTCGGATTCGATCTCGTCGAGGTGCGCTTCCATCTCGCGGGTGTAGCCGACGTCGAGGATCTTGGGGAACGCGAGGACGAGCATGTCGGTGACGACCTTGCCCATGTCGGTGGCTTGGAGGCGTTTATCACGTGGCGTGACGGTCTCGACGTACTTACGATCCTGAATCGTGCCGATGATCGCGGCGTAGGTGGACGGCCGACCGATGCCCTCTTCTTCGAGCTTCTTCTGCAGCGAGGCCTCGTTAAAACGTGCCGGCGGGCTAGTGAAGTGCTGGGTTGGCGTCAGGTCCAACGGGCCGACGGGCTGCTGTTCCTTCAGCGGCGGGAGGACGACGCTATCGGAGGTCGGGATGCCCGCGATCTTTAGGAAACCATCGAACACCAGCGTTCGGCCGGTCGCGCGGAAGGTCGCATCCATACCGCTTGCTTTGAGTTCGATGCTGGTCGAATCCCACTGCGCAGGCACCATCTGGCACGACACAAAGCGACGCCAGATGAGGTCGTAGAGCTTGTACTGCTCGTCGTTGAGCTTGTCGCGGATCGAGCCGGGCGTGATCGACACGTCGGTCGGGCGGATCGCTTCGTGGGCTTCCTGCGCATCCTTGTTCGAAGACTTGTAGAAGTTCGGCTTCTCAGGCAAGTACTTCTGACCGCAACTCGACTCGATATGCGAGCGGACGGACGAAATCGCCTCACCGGACAGGTGCGTCGAGTCAGTACGCATATAGGTGATCAGACCGGTCTGACCACGAGCACCCTTGAGGTCGATACCTTCGTAGAGCTGCTGCGCAACGCGCAT
>JARFRI010000078.1 GCA_029287335.1 Phycisphaera sp.
GTTCTCCGGGTTGCCCGAGTAGGTCAAGCAGTCGAGGTTGGTGATCGAATAATCCGGCCGATCGCGCAGCACGTAGCGCACGAAGTTGGAGCCAATAAAGCCGCTGCCGCCGGTGAGAAGAATGTGCATGGTGTCGATCCTTTAGCCACAAAAAGTCTCAAAAAGGACAAAGAGAAACTATCAAGAAGCTTTTTGTTGTACTTCTTGTGCCTCTTTGTGGCCAATCTGGTTTAGTACGTTGTTGAGGTTTTCGTGCCAATCGGGCATCTTGCCGACGATTGCTTCGGTTGGGCCCAGGTCCAGCACGCTGTACTTGGGGCGGAGCGCGGGCAGGGGGTACTCCGCACTGGTGCAGGGCACGACCTTGCACGCGGGGTTGGCGTGTTCAGCGATCACAACAGCGAAGTCGTACCACGAACACTGCCCGCCGTCGGTGACGTGAAGCGTGCCGCGGGCGCCCTCTTCGATGAGCTTGAGCGAGGTCGCCGCAAGGTGCTCGACACTGGTGGGTCGGCCATGCTGATCGTTGACCACTTTGAGCGAGTCTCTTTCTTTAGCGTACTTGCTAATCGTGAGGACAAAGTTCTTGGCCCAAGGCGCGTAGAGCCAACTCGTCCGCAGGATCAGGTGCTGGCAATCGTGCTCGCGAATCTCTTTCTCGCCCTCGGCCTTGCTTCGGCCATACGCATTGCAAGGCTCGATCGGGCCATCGACCTTGTATGGCTCCGTCGCCACGCCATTAAAGACATAGTCGGTCGAGTAGTGAATCAGCAGCGCATCCGCCTGCTTGCAAGCCTGGGCCAGGTAGCCCACGCCCGTACCATTGACCAGGGTCGCGATCTCTTCGCTTTCCTCGGCGCCATCCACATTCGTATACGCACAGCAGTTGATCACGACGCCGATGTCGGGCGTGACGAACTTCGCGATCGCGTTGGGGTCGGTGATGTCGAACTCGGGCAGCGCCGCGGTGCGGTAGGGGATGTCCTTCGCGATAAGGAGTTTCCGCCAGGCCGTGCCGAGCATGCCATTGGGAGCGATCAACAAAATCGTTGGCAGCGCGCTCATTGGACGCCCCCGTTGTACTTGAACGGCGAGTCGAGGTCCGCGAGCTTAGGCAGCTTGGCGTCTTTATCGCTGAGTTGCGGTCCGCCTTCGATGCCGTCGAGCGGCCAAGGAAGATTCAGATCGGGGTCGTCCCACTTGATGCCTCCGTCGGCTTGCGGTGCATAGACGCTGCTGACTTTATAGAGAAACTCGGTATCCGGTTCGAGCGTGATAAAGCCGTGCGCAAACCCCTCGGGAATGAACATCTGTTGATCGTTGTCCGCAGACAATTCCGCACAGACCCATTTCCCGTACGTTGGCGAGCCGACGCGGACATCCACCGCAACATCCCATACCCGACCTTTCGTGACACGCACGAGTTTGGCTTGAGCATGCGGCGGCGCTTGGAAGTGCAAGCCGCGAAGCACGCCGGGCCGAGCCGACAAAGAGTGATTGTCCTGCACCCAATCGCGCTGGATCCCATGCTCGGCAAGCTTGGGCGCGCTGAAGGTCTCCATAAAAAACCCACGGGCATCCCCGAAACGCTTGGGCGTGATCAGCTTCACTTCCGGGATATCGAGAGACACGATCTGCATACAAAGACTTTCGCGGGTCAACTTACTACAAGGATAATCGGTCAGGTCGGAGCGTGACTCACGGATAAGTCGCGGCTTTTTAAGGTGAAACACTCACACGACGCGCGACCGATAAGCTTTAGCGGCATTGCGGGAGGGTGAGGCTCCTGCCAAACCGCAAGCCGGAGAGCGTTCGCGGCTCGGCAAGAGCCTCGCCCTCCCATGCAATCGATCAGACCGCCCCATCCTTGAGCAGGCCGTAGAGGTACTGGCCGTAGTCGTTGCTCTTCATCGTCTGAGCGTTGGCTTCGAGCTGAGCATCATCGATGAAGCCCATCTTCCATGCGATCTCTTCGGGGCACGAGATCATCATGCCCTGCCGCTGTTCGATGGTCTCGACGAAGTTACCCGCCTGCAAGAGCGACTCGTGCGTGCCGGCATCGAGCCAAGCCGTGCCGCGCGACCAGAGCTGGACATTGAGCTTGCCCTGCTCCATGTACGTGCGATTGACGTCGGTGATCTCCAACTCGCCGCGCGGCGAGGGCTTGATCGATTCGGCGATCGCGGTGACGTTCTTGTCGTAAAAATACAGGCCTGGGATCGCGAAGTGACTCTTAGGCTTTGCCGGCTTTTCTTCGAGCGAGATCGCTTTATTCTCGTCATCAAACTCGACGACGCCGTAGCGCTCGGGGTCTTTGACGGGGTAGCCAAAGATCGTTGCGCCGTCTTCGACCTCGGCCGCCGCTTTGACTTGTTTGGATAGGCCCGTGCCGTAGAAGATGTTGTCGCCCAGGATCAGGCAGCACGGCGCTTCGGCCGTGAACGACTTATCCAGCAGGAACGCTTGGGCCAGGCCCTTCGGCTCGGGCTGCTCGACATAGCTGAAGCTCATACCCCACTTTTGCCCGTCGCCCAGCAATCGCTTAAACCCCGGCAGGTCGTTGGGCGTCGAGATGATCAACACCTCGCGGATACCCGCAAGCATCAGCACCGACAACGGGTAATAAATCATCGGCTTGTTATAGACCGGCAAAAGCTGCTTACTGACCGCGAGGGTCAATGGGTACAGCCGTGTGCCGTGTCCGCCGGCGAGGATGATGCCTTTCATGATTCGTTTCCCTGTTCGATGTTCACAGGCATCATCGTCATTTGCTCAAAGCGTGTCCAACCCGTTTACAACATCGCAACAAGGTCCGATTACTTCTCGCCAAAGATCCGCTTGCGCAGCAGCCGCAAATCCAACGGCACAAACGCAAAGATCACTGCTGCGCACAGCCCCGCCGCGATTGGCAGGTGCCAGGTGAACCGCCCCGCGACCAGCAGCCAACGCAGACCCTCCGCCAAATGATGCAAAGGGTTGATCTGCACCACTTCACGCAGCACCACCACGTCCGGCAGCGGGAAGTACGTGCTCGACGTAAACGCGATCGGCATGATCACCAAGAAGAACGGCAGGCTCATGTGATCAATCGTCGGCACCACGGACGTGAAAAACAACCCCACCGACGCGAACGCCAACGCCGACAAAAACAACAACGGCACGGCCAACGGCAGCCAGTGCCAATGCAGGTCCAAATACCCCAACAAACCAAACACGCAAAGCACCAGCCCGAGCACCATCGCATAGCACGTCGCATAGACGGCCGCCCACAACGCCTCGCCCCAGAC
>JARFRI010000137.1 GCA_029287335.1 Phycisphaera sp.
CGGATGGTCGGCAAGATCGCGGTGGATGAGACAAGACTGTCCAACGTCACCGCCTACATGCCCGGTCGGCTCGACAGGCTGTTCGTTGACTACACCGGCGTCACGGTTCGTAAGGGCGACCACCTTGCCGAAATCTACAGCCCCGAGTTACTGGTTGCCCAGCAGGAACTCATCAACGCGCATGAGGCAGTGCAGGCGATGGGCGACGACGCCTCAGACACGATCAAGCGAACCAACAAGTTGCTCTTCCAGACCGCGAAGGACAAGCTGCGTCTGCTCGGATTGACCGTCGATCAAGTCGAGGCGATCGCCAAGCAAGGCGAGACGACCGATCACATCACGCTCTATGCCCCGGCGGCAGGGATCGTGACCGAGCGTCACGTATCGGAAGGTAGCTACGTCAAAGAAGGCGATCGGCTGTACACCCTCACCGACCTTTCGAAGGTCTGGCTCATGCTCGACGCCTACGAGTCCGACTTGCCCTGGCTGCGGTATGGCCAGTCGGTCTCGTTCAAGGTTCAGTCGTTCGGTGATGAGGTATTCACCGGTCGTGTCGCATTCATCAGCCCTGTGCTGGATGAGAAGACGCGGACGGTGCGGGTTCGGGTCAACGTCGACAACAAGGACGGCCGACTGCGCCCAGGCATGTTCGCCCGTGGTGTGGTTGATGCGGTTGTCTCCAGTGGCGAAAAGGTGGTCGCCAGCGAGTTGGCTGGCAAATGGATTTCGCCGATGCACCCCGAGATCATCAAGGATGGCCCGGGCACCTGCGACATCTGCGGCATGAAGCTCGTCAGAGTCGAAGAACTGGGGTACGAAACGATCGAGGCCGACGACGTTGAGCCGCCGCTTGTCGTGCCCGACAGCGCGGTGCTGCGGACCGGCGAGCGTGGCGTCGTCTATGTCCAGACTGGCACCAAGGAACAGCCGAAGTTCGAGGGGCGTGTCGTGAAGCTTGGCCCGTCGGGCGATGGCTACCTGATCGTGACCGAAGGCCTGGCCGAGGGCGAACTCGTCGCGGTGCGAGGCAACTTCCTCATCGACAGCGCGCTGCAGATCGAGGCCAAGCCAAGCATGATGAACCAGGACGGCACCTCGGGCGGCGGCGATCCACACGCCGGCCATGGCGGACACGCGGGGCACGGCAACACGCCTTCAGGTGCCGATCGGTCGGATTACTACGTCCCGCCGATGCCGACGACGACGTTCGCTGACGGCCTGCCTGAGCTGATCGATGCGTACGAACATGCCAAACAAGCGGTCTGGGGCAGCGACATCGCCAAGGCCCGTACGGCCTTGCGTGACCTGCGTCGAGCCTACGCCGCGATGCCGAGCACCGCCCCGGATGGCGAAGCACTGGGCAAGACATGGGTAACGGTTCGGCCCGGCATCGAGTCCGGCCTGCGTCAAGCGCTGAGCGCCCAAGACATCGCCGCGTTACGTTCATCTTTCGAGACGATCCGAAAGCACACCACACCTTTGATCAAGACCGACGGGGGCAGTGGTGAATGACCCGACCCGCTCTATCACCGGCCGACTGATCGGGTTCTGCCTGCATCAGAAGCTCGTCGTGCTGCTTGCCGCGCTACTACTGGTCGGCTGGGGCGTCATGGTCGCGCCATTCGATTGGGAGATCGCTGGCCTTGACCGTGACCCGGTCCCCGTCGATGCGATCCCCGACCTCGGCGAGAACCAGCAAATCGTCTTCACGCCCTGGCCCGGCCACAGCCCGCAGGACATCGAGGACCAGGTCACTTTCCCATTGACTACCGCGTTGCAGGGCGTGCCCGGCGTCAAGAGCATCCGCAGTTTTTCCTACTTCGGCTTCTCTTCGATCTATGTGATCTTTGAAGAGGACATCGATTTCTACTGGTCGCGCAGCCGATTACTGGAGAAGCTCGCATCGCTGCCCGCAGGGACGCTGCCGCCGGACATCAAGCCGACGCTTGGACCCGATGCGACGGGTTTGGGCCAAGTCTTCTGGTACCCGCTCGAAGGCCGTGATCCAAACGGGAACCCCATCGGTGGTTGGGACCCGGCCGAGCTGCGATCCATCCAGGACTTCTATCTGCGCTACGCGCTCGCCTCAGCCGAGGGCGTCTCGGAAGCCGCGTCGGTCGGCGGGTTTGTCCGAGAGTATCAGGTCGATCTCGACCCCGACGCGATGCACGCCAACGGCGTCATGCTCGACGATGTCTACAAAGCGATCACAAAAGCCAACCTCGACGTCTCGGCCGGCACGATCGAGGACAACGGCGTCGAGTACATGATCCGCGGGCTGGGGTTTATTGACTCGACTGATGAATTGTCCGCCGCCGTGGTCAAAGCAACAGAAGGTGCACCGATCACCGTTGGCGATGTCGCGATCGTCACACTTGGCCCGGCTGAACGACGTGGGGCATTGGACAAAAACGGTGCAGAAGCCGTCGGCGGCGTGGTCACCGCACGCTACGGCGAGAACCCGCTCAAGACCCTCATCAGTATCCACGACACACTCGACGAGGTCGCCCCGGGTCTGCCACGCAAAGCGGTCATCGATTGGGAACAGGTCCAGCCCGATACGGTCCGTGCTTACGCCGCGGAAAACAAGATCGACGGGTTCACCGATGACGGGCTGACACTCGATCACGACGCTTGGGTCAGCCACCTCGACACGCATCCCCGCGAGCACTGGCCCAATTGGATCACGACCAGCCAGGTCACCGTCGTCCCGTTTTACGACCGCTCGCAGCTCATCATTGAGACGCTCGACACGCTCAACAACGCGCTCATCCAGCAGGTGCTCGTCACGATCATCGTCGTGC
>JARFRI010000165.1 GCA_029287335.1 Phycisphaera sp.
ATCAACACTAGTGTTTGATCGTCGGCAGCGTCAGATGTGTATAAGAGACAGGTCATCGACTCCGCCTGACACGCAAAGGGTTATTCGTCGCAGACTCCGTGATCGCAAAGTTACTGTGAAGTTACTGCGATTAGCGCGGCAAGCCGCGGCGCTTCATATTGAATTGCGTCGTCCCATGAAGCGCCGCGGCTTGCCGCGCTGCCTTGTTATCGCCCGCGATACGGTTTCACAAACGACCAACACTGCGGCTTCAATCCCGCTTTCACCGGATTATCTTCGACGTATCGGATCGCCACTTCCATCTGCCGTTCACTATCCACAAACGGACACCAATACTTCCGCGCCCATGGCGAAGGAATACGCCCGCCCGGTGACTTAAACGCTGCCATCGGATGCAGGCCCGCATCATTCAATGCCTTGGTCGCCTTAGCCTTCAAGTGCGAAGCGATCAGATCAATCCGACGTGGATGCCGCTCAAGCAGCAAGTGTGCGTGATCTGGCATCATCGCGAACGCGAGCGCACGATAGTTACCTTCTCCACAAGCGATTGCAAAACCCTTGCCAATCTCTTTCGCTTGCTGCCCTGTGAATCGAACGGGCGGATAACGCAACGCTTTCTTCGCCGCTAATCGTTCTCTGTAATCGTGCTTTGATGCAGCAACCGATCGCGTCGTCGTAACTTTCGTCGCGGGACCAAGGCACGCGATTTCGTATTCTCGCACCACCTCAGACCACGACCCACGCGGATCGTTGGGCAGCCAAAAACCGTAGGCGCTGAAGATGAAGTGATACCCCAGGATCATGGATTAAAAGATAACAAAACACGCGGCAAGCCGCGGCGCTTCATATACGAAAATGGAACAACCATGAAGCGCTGCGGCTTGCCGCGCTGCGTTATGCGTCAACGTTCGCCCCAAATCACTTTCGCTTACGTTCGCGTGCTTCTTGTGCGCGCCGTTGTTTGCGTGTCAATGGACGCTTCTCGCCATCGCCGCCGGACTCGCCGCGGTTGGTGCTTTGTGCGGCGGGTTTAGCGCCGCCCGAGCCGGGCCTTGCGTCGGAGCTTGGGTGCGAGGCGTTCATCTGCTTGCCGTAGACGTCGTTGAGTTGGACGTTGGGCTGCAAGCGGGCACGGAAGGCCAGTTCCGTAACGCGGTCGCGCACCATCGCCTGCATCTGGCGGTACGTGCTGGCACCCTCGCGCTTGTACTCGATGCGCGGGTCCTTCTCGGCGTAGCCACGCAGGCTGATCGAGCTCTTGAGCTGGTCCATCTCGAAGAGGTGGTCCTTCCACGCCTGGTCGAGGATCGTCCGCAAGACCTCGGACTCCAGCGCAGAGAGTTCCGTACGGAACAGCGCCGCGCCCTTGGCCTTGATCAGCCCCGCACGATCTTCGGCATATTTGGCCAGTTCTTCGTCACTGACGTCTTGCCCGAAGCGTTCTTTGATGTAGGTGCGTAGTGCCTCGTCGTCGGTCAACTCGGCACCCTTCTGTTTGGCCAGTTGATCCAGCTTGCCGCCGTCCTTAACCCACTCGGTCATCTTTTCGGTCAGTACATCGCGGACGACTTTGCCGTTCAGATCATTGATAAACGCCTGCTGGTCTTCGTAGCCGAAGCGTTGCTTACTCCAGCTAAACAGACGATCCATCGCCCAGGCCTGATCCTGCTGGGCACCCTGCTCGAACAGGTCCATGATGAACTGCACGGGGTAGTCGATCTCGCGCTGCTCGTATTTATCGCGGGCTTCGGTTAAGACCATGGCGACGACCTGCTCCATGCCGTCCTTCTCGGCCATCATCGACTGAACTTTCTCCGGGTCCAGTTCGATCTCAAACTTCTGCTTGGCCCAGGCCTGCATATCTTTCGCGCCCAGCAGCGGGTCAAGGAACTTGGCTAACCCGGACAGGTCCGCATCTTCGAGCGTCGCCTGACCACCCAAAACGATCGCCTCGCGCACCTCGTCGATGTTCATCTGTGCCAGCTTGTTCTTAGGCAACGTCACGTTGAACTTCGTCTTAGCCCACTCGGACAACGACTTGAGGTCCCACTCCTCCGGCGGCACATCGTTACCCATGTACTCACCCAGCGTCACATCCACGATCGTGCGGACCTCCTGCTGTGCCGCACGACGGATGTTGCGTTCCAGGTCTTCCGCATCGTCCAGGTGCAGCTTGGCCGGGTCGATATTGACATCCAACTGCTGACGCGCCCACTCGGCGACCTGCTCCCGCGCGTAATTTTTCTCCAGGAATTCCGCGGCTGCGTCTTCGACCGCGTCGGCGATGTAGTCGAAGATCATGCGGTCGATATTCTCGTTGTCGAGCACCTGCTGCCGCGTGCCATAGAAATCGCCACGCTGGTACTCCATCACTTCGTCGTACTCGAGCAGGTTTTTTCGGCGTTCGTAGTTCTGCTGCTCGACCTTACGCTGGGCCCGTTCCACCGCACGCGAGACCATGCCCGAGTCCAGCGCGGTGCCTTCTTTGAAGCCCGCTTTGGAGAGGAGGGTCAGCGTGCGACCGCCAGCAAACATCTTCATCAGGCCGTCTTCCAGCGAGAGGAAGAACCGCGACGAGCCGTTGTCGCCCTGCCGGCCTGATCGGCCGCGCAACTGGTTATCGATCCGCCGCGACTCGTGCCGTTCGGTGCCGACGATGTGCAGCCCGCCCATGCCCTCAGCCGTCTCATAAATCCTCAACTTATGCAGGTCATAGTTGCCCAGTTGCAAGTGGTCGTAGTCCGAGCAGCTATCGATAAAGTCGATGCACTCCTGCTCGGAGAGGTTCGCATACGCCGACTCGGCCGACTTGCCTCGCCCGCTGAGCTGAGCGATCTGATAAGCCCAGGCCCGTAGCAGACGCAGCTTGAGTTCGTCGTCCGACAGGTCTTTTGCTTCGTTCTTCTTGATGCCGAGCTGCGTAATCGCCATGTGCCGATAGGCCAATGCGATGAGTTCATCGTCGCTCATGTCGGGTTTCGCCTCGGCGGGCAGCAGGCCACGCTTTTGCCAGTGCTTAACGAGTTCTTCGCGCACGATCGGGCGCAGCTTGATGTCGGTACCTCGGCCGGCCATGTTCGTCGCGATCATGACCGAGCCAAGCTCGCCGGCGTCCTCAACGATGTTGCCTTCCTTTTCATGCTGCTTTGCGTTCAGCACCGAGTGCTTGATGCCGTACTTCTTCGTCAGCCGGGCGCTGAGCTCTTCGCTGGCCTCGACGCTCGTCGTGCCCACGAGCACCGGTCGGCCCACGTCGTGCATCCGCTTGATCTCGTCGAGGATTGCCTCCCACTTGTCCTTCTCGGATGGGAAGATCAGGTCGTTTCGGTCCACACGCGCGATCGGCCGGTTGGTCGGCACCGCCACAACGTCGAGCTTATAGATCTCCATAAACTCCGTCGCCTCGGTGATCGCCGTGCCGGTCATCCCCGCCAGGCGTTTATAGAGCTTGAAGAAGTTCTGGATCGTCACGGTCGCTAGGGTCTGCGTCTCGTCCTTGATCTTGACCTTCTCTTTGCACTCGACCGCCTGATGCAGGCCGTCGGACCACTGCCGACCGATCATCATTCGGCCGGTGAACTCGTCAACGATGACGACCTCGCCGTTGTGGACGACGTATTCCTTGTTGTTGCTGTAGATCGCATAAGCTCGCAGAGCGTTTTCCAAGAGGTGCGGGACCTCCATATTCTGCCCGACGTAGAACGAGCCGATGGCCGCCTTCTTCTGCGCCTCGGCGACGCCTTCGTGGGTCAGGTGCGCCGCCTTCTTTTCTTTTTCCACCTCAAAGTATTGGATGTGCTGGTCACGCTCCGCTTCGATCCCGACCATCTCAGCAGTGAGCGTTTTGATCTTCTCGCGCATCTCGGGGATCAGCGCCTTGTCGCGCGTGTTACGGATGTCCCCCTCGAGCCGTTTGATCTGGACCTGCTTGGCGTTGACGCGGTCGTCCACCGCCTGCCAAGGCTTTTGCATCTCCATGAGGTGCCGCGCCACCGTGTCCGCCAGCTCGTATGGCGGCTTGTTGTCCTCCGCGTACTTCGGGCCGGAGATGATCAAAGGCGTGCGGGCCTCGTCGATCAGGATCGAGTCGACTTCGTCGATGATCACAAAGTCGCGTCGCTTCTGGACCTGCTCCTCGGCCGTTCGCTTCATGTTGTCGCGCAGGTAGTCAAAGCCCAGTTCGCTGTTGGTCGCGTAGAGCACGTCGCAGCTGTAGGCCTTTTTCTTCAGCTCCTGAGCGCCGAAGAACTGCTCGCGTGGCGACAATTCTTTTTCGTAGAGTTCGTGACCCTTGGTCTTGACGTAGACGTCGAGCTGTTTTTCAAACTCGTGCTGCGGGTGCGTCGCGCCGACGGTCAGGCCCAGCCCGTAATAAAACGGGAACACCCAGTCGCGGTCGCGCTGCACCAGATAGTCGTTGACGGTCACGACATGGCACGTCAGCGACGCACAGCAGGCCACATAACAAGCCAGCGGCGCGACGATCGTTTTACCTTCGCCCGTCCGCATTTCCGCGATCTTGCCCTCGCCCAGCACCATGCCGCCGATGAGCTGCACATCAAACGGCCGACAGCGAAACGGCGGTTTCGACAAGGGGTACAGCTCCTTCACCGCTTGATAAAGCGCC